>CAMEWU010000039.1 GCA_945946715.1 uncultured Clostridium sp.
TAAGCTTTTTGGTTGTCAGTTGCCCGTGTGCATTGGTGATTTCCGTACCACTTAGTTTTTTTGGTGGTATCGGTGGTGCATCTGCCCGTGGAATTTTGATTAAAGGCTCTAATTATCTGGAAACCCTGGCAAAGGTAAAATACATGGTATTTGACAAGACCGGAACTCTGACTCAGGGTGTATTTCAGGTAACAGAGATTTGCCCCGTCGGAAGCATGACGCAAGAGGATTTGCTATCCTATGCAGCACAGGTAGAGAGCTATTCCAACCATCCAATCAGCCGGAGTCTGCGGGAAGCATATGGAAAAGAAATCGAGAATAGTCAAATCTCTGATGTGGAAGAAATCAGCGGACATGGGGTGACTGCTTATGTGAATGGAATGAAGGTGGTTGCAGGAAATCAGAAGCTGATGAAACAGCTGCAATTAGAGTATGCAGAACCAACTCAGGTAGGAACGGTGGTATATGTTGCAGTGAATGACAGATATGCAGGATACATTTTAATTAATGATGTTGTGAAGGAGAATTCCAAGAATGCGATTGCCGGATTGAAGGCAGCAGGTGTTAAGAAAACGGTTATGCTGACAGGAGACAGCCGTCTGGTGGCAGAGTCCATAGCGAAGGAATTAAATGTGGACGAAGTATATAGTGAACTGCTTCCGGCAGACAAGGTGGAACAGGTAGAGGCTCTGCTAGCAAAGAAGGATGAAGCAGAAAAACTTGCTTTTGTTGGTGACGGTATTAACGACGCACCGGTATTGTCCAGAGCAGATATTGGTATTGCCATGGGAGCTATGGGTTCCGATGCAGCAATTGAAGCTGCAGATATTGTATTGATGGATGATGACCCTGCCAAGATTGCTTTGGCAATGAAGATATCCAGAAAGACATTAGGCATCGTATATCAGAATATTGTATTTGCTTTAGCAGTGAAAATCATTTGCCTGCTGTTGATTGCATTTGCAGGGCTTGGCATGTGGCTTGCAATTTTAGCAGATGTAGGTGTTATGGTTCTGGCAGTATTGAATGCAACCAGAGCCTTGTATACAAAACGCTTGTAATTGGGCTTTACTTTTACATCAGGTTGCCTTATACTTACTTGACATGAATATATGAATGAATTAAGAAGTACTTGATGATTACATTTGTAAAGTAACGGAGGAGTAGATGTGAGTATCTGGGAATTACTGATTCTTGCAGTGGGACTTGCAATGGATTCATTTGCAGTTTCTATCTGTAAGGGTCTTTCGGTGAAGGATGTAAAGATAAAGCACATGGTAAGTGCCGGTTTATATTTTGGTGGTTTTCAGGCACTGATGCCTATTATTGGATATCTGCTGGGTGTGAATTTCAAGCATCTGATTGAACACTTTGATCATTGGATTGCTTTTGCTCTGCTTGTTTTAATTGGTGGGAATATGATTCGTGAGGCACTTGGCAAAGATGAAGATGAAGAGTTAAATGCTTCCTTTGGCCCGAAAACAATGCTTCCTCTGGCAATTGCCACCAGTATTGATGCGTTGGCAGTTGGTGTTACCTTTGCATTTTTACAGGTACAGATTGTACCGGCAGTAGGATTTATCGGAATTATAACATTTTTATTGTCATTTCTGGGAGTAAAGATTGGAAATGTATTTGGAATGAAGTATAAGTCAAAAGCCGAATTGGCAGGCGGAATCATTCTTGTACTAATTGGTCTAAAAATCCTGTTAGAGCACTTAGGGGTATTGGCAAAGATATCGGAAGTTTTGTTCCATTAAAAGAATTCCACCGGTTTCCAGAAGGAGGTTCCAAGGCGAAAAGTTTCCTGTAGGGAGCATACTTTATCAGCAACACAAATGACCCAGGCTTCTTTATGCTTCGGAGGCTTGGGAGTTAATGGGAACATGTGTCTGCGGATAATGTCTTGTTCAATTGGGTTTAATTGAAAATCCCGAGTGGCATTCTCACAGGCAATTCGTGGATGATGAAAGCCATGAAGTTTACTTCGTACTTCCTTGTTGTGCCAGTCGTAGAGATAGTAATCATGGAGCAATGCACCACGGATCATAGAACGCATGTCAATATTCAAGTTAAACTTTACGGCAATGATAATACTTCGGTAAGCAACTGAAATACAATGCTGATACAGACTGGTAGTGCCATGTTGTATAAATTCTTTATTTTCGACAAACCGGGTATCCTTCAAAGCACGAATTTCTTTATGCAGGATACGAATGCCCTCTTCTAATCTTGCTCGTTTCATGTTCATCCCTCAATTATACGGAAATACTTTGTTACACTATTAACAGTGTACCCACTTTTCAAAGAAATCGCAATAGATTTTTCTGAATATTTTTTTCCGATTTTCATACGAATTTAATACATTATAACAAAGCAGATAGGAATGGGCTATCTGCTTTGTTTTATAATTATAAGCTATTTACATTGGCAATCCTTTTTCGTATCTACGCAAGGGGCAGCCGTATCAAAGTCCGGATTAAATGCATAAAAGTTCTTAGAATCTAAATCGTCCTGTACCATTCGCAGACTTTCGCCGAATCGCTGGAAGTGAACAATTTCTCTGGCACGTAAAAATTTCAAGACTGCATATACGTCAGGATGATCTTTGGAAAGACGGAGCAGATTGTCGTAAGTGGTTCGGGCTTTTTGCTCTGCAGCCATGTCCTCATGCAAGTCTGTAATAGGATCGCCTTTTACTGCAAATTCACAGGCATTAAAAGGTACACCGCCAGCTGATTGAGGCCAGATGCCAAGGGTGTGGTCAGTGTAGTATTTATCAAAGCCGGATTTTTCAATTTCATCCATGGACAAGTTTCGGGTTAACTGATGTACAATGGCACAAATCATTTCTCCGTGTCCAAGTTCTTCTGTTGCGATATCCGTTAATACGCCGGCAACTCTGTCATTTTTCATGGAATATCTCTGTGAGAGATATCGCATCGCTGCACCGGATTCACCATCAGGTCCTCCCAATGGCGGATATAGTAATCTGGTTTGAATGCTTTTGATAAATATAATTACCATCCACTTCTTTTAATATGCGATTTTTTTCAGTCGGTGTGATATCCGGACGTTGCAAGGCAAGAATTACCACAGGTGGCAGTTGAGGGGTAATGGTATCATATATAAGCTGCTCTAAATGTTCGGATTTAATATAATGAGAGATTTTACAGCTCCCATGGTTATATCCGCTACATTGAAATGCAGTACCATGCTGTATATGAACCAGTTTTCGTCCGCAATTGCTGCAGAGCACAAGATTTTTAAGAAAATAATCATCTGAACAAGGAGTGGATTTCTGGATCCCGGATTGGGGATGGCTGGTGAACCAGCGAGTCTGTACCTGCTGCCAAAGGGCATCTGATATGATTGGTGGATGTGTACCGGAAACGGTTTCTGTTGGAGTGTATATATAATTTCTGTCATATCCGTTGGCGGGAGACAACTCGGTCCGTTTTCTCAGTTTCCCAATATAGACAGGATTCATAAGTATATAGGAAACCGTACGGGTTTGAAAAGGGTTCCCCCGTTTTGTACGGATATTTTTTTGATTTAAGTATTGTGTAATAGAAGATAAAGAGTCACCCTTTGCATATGCTTCAAACATATACTGAACCCAGGGAGCTTGTATGGGATGGGGAATAAACGTTTCTGTTCCCATAAGATATCCAAATGGCGGAATGGAGATTGCCATTCCCCGGGAAAAACGTTCCTGCATACCACGGCGGACTTCCTGGGCAAGATTGATGGAGTAGTATTCGTCCATGGCTTCTAAAAGTGCTTCAATTAATATGGAAGTAGGGTCATCGCTTAATGGTTCTGTAATGGAGATGACTTCTATGCCACATTCTTTTCGCAGCATTGATTTATAGAAAATGCTGTCTTGCCGGCTTCGGGCAAATCGGGAATACTTCCATACAAGAATTTTTTGGAATGGCTGATTTTGTCGGGCAAGAGAAATCATCTTTTGAAATGCCGGACGTTTTGTGGCAGTCCGTCCACTTAAACCTTCATCGATAAAGATATATGTTTCTGGAATTTGCATATCATGCTGATTTGCATATTCCTGAATTCGTTTCAACTGACTGTCAGGGGAGAATTCAATCTGATCTTCTGTGGAAACTCGTATATAGGCGGCAGCAATCATAACATGACTCCAACATACTTTGCTGTATCCTATGAAGGATTAACAAGAGATATGCAACTTCAAATATTAGGAAATTATAAAAATCCTATTGACGTTCTACTAAAACCATGTATAATGTGTCTTGGAGTTTAGCAAAACTAAACTTTAAGTTTAGAATTAAGAAACAGGGAAAAAGTATGGAAATCGGTAAGAAAATTAAAGCATTACGGATACAAAAGAATCTGACACAGGAGGAATTGGCAGACCGGGCAGAGTTAACCAAAGGTTTTATTTCCCAGGTAGAACGGGATTTGACATCTCCATCCATTGCCACACTCATTGATATTTTGCAGTGTCTGGGTACGGATTTAAAGACATTTTTCAATGACTCTGAGGATAAGCAAATTGTATTTCGTAAAGGCGATTTTTTTGAAAAGACAGATCATGAGCTTAAGAATAAAGTGGAATGGATTATTCCCAATGCTCAGAAAAATATGATGGAGCCAATTTTGGTTACCATAGAACCCGGTGGTTCCACATATCCGGACAATCCGCATGAAGGAGAAGAGTTCGGATATATATTGAAAGGCAGTATTGAGATTCATATTGGCAGTCAGGTATTTAAAGCAAAGAAGGATGAGTCCTTTTATTTTACCCCATCCCACAAGCATTATCTGACATCAGCCAGCGGGGCAGTTCTGCTTTGGGTATCGACACCACCCAGCTTTTAACATATAGAATTAGAATAGTTATGATTAAGAATTTCTTGCATAGTAGAAAACAGGAGGTTGGCCATGAGCGACGTATTAATTGAATTAAAAGGATTAACAAAGAACTTTGATGCCCAGCAGGTTTTAAAGGGAATCGATTTAAATATTCACGAAAATGAATTTTTAACTTTGCTTGGACCTTCCGGTTGTGGAAAAACCACCACATTGCGGATTATTGCAGGGTT
Source organism: uncultured Clostridium sp. (assembly GCA_945946715.1). Lineage (GTDB taxonomy): Bacteria > Bacillota > Clostridia > Lachnospirales > Lachnospiraceae > CAG-632. The sequence goes on from CAMEWU010000039.1 coordinate 5,085, forward strand.
TGATGAACCAAGTAGTGGAGAAGTATTGTTTGACGGTGTAGATATTTCCAAGATTCCACCGTATAAGAGGGAGATAAATACAGTATTTCAAAAGTATGCATTGTTCCCATTTTTAAATGTTTATGACAATGTGGCATTTGGACTAAAAATCAAAAAAATGGATAAAAGTCTGATAGAGCACAAGGTAAAGAAAACCTTAAAACTGGTAGGCTTGGAAGGTTTTGATAAGCGGGATGTTACAAAGCTGTCCGGAGGCCAGCAGCAACGGGTAGCAATTGCCAGAGCGTTAGTAAATGAACCAAAAGTGTTGCTGCTTGATGAGCCATTAGGTGCTTTGGATGCCAAACTCCGGAAGGAAATGCAGGGAGAATTAAAGAAGATTCAGAAGGAAGTCGGGATTACTTTTATTTTTGTTACCCATGACCAGGAGGAAGCTTTGTCTATGTCTGATACCGTTGTAGTTATGCATGAGGGTATCATTCAGCAGGTAGGAACCCCGGAGGACATTTATAACGAACCAGAGAATCGATTTGTTGCTAACTTTATCGGAGAATCTAATATTGTGGAAGCAGTTATGTTAAAGGATTTACTGGTATCTTTTGATGGATTCGAATTCGAATGTGTGGATAAGGGATTTAAGGAAAATGAATGTGTAGAGGTAGTGATTCGTCCGGAAGATATTGATATTGTGAAACCGGAGGAAGCCAAAATTACAGGAATAGTAAAATCCATTGTATTCAAAGGCGTGCATCATGAAATAGTAGTGGAAACTGAACACAGAGATTATATGATTCATACTACAGATTATTTTGAGGTGGGATTACAAGTGGGCTTAAAGTTTGGACCGGATGATATACATGTTATGTATCGTATGGATTGGGAATAAAGGAGAACTGTCATGAAACATTTTGTTAAATTGATTCGACCATATATGGTTTGGGCGGTTATCATGATTATTGTTCCGCTGTTATTGATTGTATTATATTCGGTTACAACCGGCGGGAATGATTTGGTTAATATACAGTTTACCTTGGATAATTTCAAGAAGATGACAGAACCAATCTATGTAGCAGTGTTTTTGAAATCCTTTCGACTTGGATTATTATCGGTAGGAATTTGTCTGGTAGTCGGATATATTCTGGCGTACCTGATTACACTCTTTAGTGAAAAGGTTCAGAGTCTTTTGGTACTGTTTGTTACCATTCCTATGTGGATTAATACGTTACTTCGCACCTATGCTTGGATTTGTTTATTGTCAGATAATGGAATTATTAATACCTTGCTTACCATGCTGGGATTTGAGTCGGTGACATTGATGTACACTGACTTTGCGGTAGTTCTTGGCTTGGTCAGTGATTTGCTTCCGTTTATGGTGATTCCGATACACACCTCCTTGTGTAAGATTGACCATTCTCTTCATGAGGCGGCTATGGATTTGGGAGCAAATCGGTTTCAGACGTTTTGGAGAGTCACCTTCAAATTATCCATACCGGGTGTGTTAAATGGAATCATTATGACATTTTTGTTGTCCATTTCCACCTTTGTTATACCAAAACTGTTGGGTGGCGGACAGTATATGTTAATCGGTAACCTGATTGAAAATCAGTTTATTTCCGTGGGAGACTGGAATTTTGGAAGTGCAATTTCCGTTATTTTGGCATTTATTATTTTGATTGCCATTACCGCCATGAAACGGATTGATAAAGATGAAATCGAGGAGGAATAGGGTATGAAGAAGAAAAAAATCGGTTCCGCTCTTTATATTGCAGTATGCTTTCTCTTCTTATACCTTCCGATTGTGGTAACGATGATATATTCCTTTAATTCATCCAAATCCTTGACGAAGTTTGAAAGCTTTTCCCTGCGTTGGTATGAAAACTTGTTTTCCAACGGGGAGATTATGAATGCAGTTTATGTATCCATCACAATTGCACTGCTGGCAACCGCCATATCTACTATTTTGGGGACAATAACTGCAATCGGATTATCAAAGAGCCGTAAGGTACTGAAGGAAGTTATAATTAATGTAAATAATATTCCGATTATGAATCCGGATATTGTAACAGCTATTGGATTGATGATTTTGTTTTCATCCATTAAGCTGGAAAAAGGATATTTGACTATGTTGCTGGCACATATTGCCTTTTGCACACCGTATGTGATTACCAGCGTATATCCTAAGGTTCGAAATCTGGATCCTAATCTGGCAAATGCAGCAATGGATCTGGGAGCAACGCCATTTCAGGCATTGACCAAGGTAATTTTACCGATGTTGAAAGAAGGTATTTTTGCCGGTGTTCTGTTGGCATTTACAATGTCATTTGATGATTTTGTAATCTCATACTTTGTTACAGGTAATGGGGTTTCCAATATATCCATTATTGTATATAACATGACTAAGAGAACGAATCCGACTATTAATGCCTTGTCTACACTGGTGATTCTGGTTATTGTAATTACATTAGTCATAATAAATATCATCCCACCACTGGTTCGCAGGAAGCGAGACAGGAAAGGGCAATTGATAGAGAATAATCTTACATGCAAGGAGGAACAGGAATGAGAAAAACTGGAATTATGAAACAAATAATGAGCGTAACAGCCGGCTTGGCACTTTTGTCTGGTTTACTGACCGGATGTGGTTCAGATAAAAAGACCTTAAAGGTGTATAGTTGGGGTGAATATATTGATACCAGTTTATTAAGCAAATTTGAGAAGGAATACGATTGTAAGGTGATTTATGAAACCTTTGATTCCAATGAATCGATGTATACTAAGATTCAGAGTGGGGAAAGCTATGATGTTCTGGTGCCATCGGATTATATGATTGAGCGTCTGGTGAAGGAAGATGGGTTGCATCCAATTGACTGGTCGCTTGTGCCAAATGCGGAAGGTCTGGATGAAGCTGTTATGGGAGAAGAATTTGATCCGGATAACACCTACTCTGTACCGTTCTTCTATGGAACTGTGGGAATTCTATATGATACCACCGTAGTGGATGAAGCGGATTTAAAGGATGGATGGGAAATTCTCCGTAATGAGAAGTATGCTGGTGATATCTATATGTATGATTCAGAACGGGATTCCTTTATGATAGCATTGAAAGCCTTGGGTTATTCCATGAATACTTCGGATAAATCTGAGATAGATGAAGCATATCAGTGGCTGATTGAACAGCGGGATACCATGAATCCGGTTTATGCAGGGGATGATGTAATTGATAATATGATTTCCGGTAATAAGGCAATGGCAGTTGTTTATTCCGGTGATGCTACTTATATCATGTCTGAAAATGAAGATTTGGCATATTATGAACCGGAAGAGGGAACGAATATCTGGCAGGATGCAATGGTAATTACCAGCGACTGTACAGAGGTGGAATTGGCACATGCATATATTAATTTCATGCTTGATCCGGATCATGCTTATGCAAATACGGTAGCAGTAGGTTATACATCTCCGGTGGTTGAAGCGAGAACAAAGGCAGCAGAAGAAGATTTTGCAGGCAATGGCGCTTATCTTCCGGATGTTGGGGGAGATAAGGATGAGGTGTTCCGGTATCAGGAACAGGAAATAAAGGAATACTTTGCAGAACTTTGGACAAAGGTAAAAGCTGCAAACTAACTGGTGAAATTCATTCATCATATGTCCTCTATTGAAATGGAATAATTAAGAGAAAAACGGTGCAGTCCATGTTTGATATGTGTCCAGGATTCTGGGTACATATCAAACATGGACTGCACCGTTTTTTATAATGATTTACAATGATTTTTCTTGATGTTTTGTTTCGGAATCCTCAGTGTTCTCCTTTTTTTGCTCTGATTCAGAGGGAGGTTGAGGTGTATCCGGTTCTGGCTCTGGTGTCAGTGCACGGATTAAATCTGTTGGAATCTTTTGGTTCTGCCGGACTTTACGAAGGACACGCTTTTGACTGTTCTCTCCGAGGAGACGATATATGGTTGCCGCAGTAGGAACACCTAAAAGCATACCAAAGATACCATTAATACTACCTCCGATTGTAACTGCCGCAAGAACCCAGATGCCGGGAAGGCCAACAGAGGAACCAACAACCTTTGGATAAATCAGGTTTCCCTCTAATTGTTGTAAAACAATGATAAATATTACAAAGAACAGCATCTGCCATGGACCGCTCTGGGTTAATACCATCAATGCACCCACAATGGCACCGATATAAGCACCAATAATCGGGATTAAAGCAGTGGCACCTACCAGCGTACCAACCATAACAGCACAAGGGAAACGGAAAATGGACATGCCAATGATACAGAGAACACCTAATATTAAGGCTTCTGTACACTGTCCAACTATAAAGCTGGAAAAAGTGTCATTTGCTACATGGCAGACATGATAAATCTTATCTGCTGTTTTAGGTCTGATGTATGCATATACAAGCTGCTTTACCTGTCTGCCCAAACGTTCTTTAGAAGCAAGAGCGTAGATACCGAACACCAAAGCAATAAAGAAGGTAACAATACCGCTTCCGATACTGGATGCGATGCTTACAGTAGAATCCATAAAGCTTCCCAGTTTACCTGCTTCATCACTTCCCAGCAACATGGAAATTACCTTTCCAATAAAACTTTCCCAATTGATTTCTGTCGGATTCTTAAGGTCAATTTCAAGATTTGTATACAGCCATTCTTCTACAGGTGGAACTTTATGAATCAGGATTCCTAATTGATTCAGAATGGTTTCATAGGAGTCGGAAATTTCTTTCGTAATCAGAGTAACGGCATCTATCAACTCCGGTATTACCATAACTATAACAAAAGCAATTGCCAGTATAATAATCAGAAGTGCCAGAAGGATACAAACCGGTCGGCGGCTTTTTATTAAAAAGCGATTTTTGGTTTTTGGAAAGTAGATTTTTTCCAAGCGAACTAATATAACATTAATCACAAATGCTATGGCAAACCCCAACAGCATTGGCGACATAAAACCAATAAGCAGGAGTATGCCTTTGACAGCCAAATCAAAATGCATAACAATTAATACGCCTATTACCAGAAAAATAATAGTCTTTAAAATAACTTGTTCCAAATCCTTTCGTTCCATATGTAAATCCTTTCCGTTATCCGATATACAATATATGATAATTGTTTCCTTATTTCTTAGTCATATTCAGCATATCATAGTGAAAGTTTTCTTTCAATAATCAGAAGTTAAAATGAAATGAAAATTATATCCTGCCATTGGCACCTCCGTATTGGGATATAATTGCCTGTGCCAGTTTGGCATCTGTTTCCTTAATATTTACCGGAAATTGTAATCGCTTTTCATAGACCCACATAGGTTACACCTCCCCTTGCCAAGGCCATGGACCCTGATTCCATTGCCATTCATTGTTACAGTTTACGTTGTATCGATTCAATGGTCCAAAGAACCTGTTGTAATCTCTGACGGCCTGTGCACGCTTTTCCTTGTAAGTTCTGTAATAATCCAGGGCCTCCGGGTTGTCGGGATGGGTGTCTAGGAAGAGAGTTACATCGTCCAGCGCAAGACTGATAGCGTCGATATATCTCAGTAATTGTTTTTGATTCATGTTGTTCATGCACAGGTACCTCTCTTTCCGCAGAAAATCTGATTCAAATCCATGAAAATGGTTCCCTCGCATAATCCTTTTTCCGGTGGATATAATTCACCCCAGGTTTGCCATGGTACATAAGACATACCAACGGGAAAGCTGTCATAATCATCTTTGAATCGGTCTCTGCAAGGCATAGGAGACCTGGTGTAGCCGGGTGCCATGTTACGTCCTTGTGGATAACGGACTGGTTCCATATATAAATCTTCCTTTCTATATCCGCATGTGCGGTATTATATATGGTTATTTTATGTTCACGACGAAAAAAGTGTGAAGCACGAAAAAGCAGTTGGGTAATTGTCATTACTCAACTGCTGATTCGTCATAGAAAATATGAGTTTCGTCTATAATTTCGAATTGCTGATTTTTAAGAGATAATAATATTACATTACAGTTCTTTTGTAATCCCCCTGTCCAAAATTGGGATAAGTCATGCTTTTTCACATAGGTCATCAGAGCCTTATTCATAGCACCATGAGCTACAATCATTACCCGGTTGCAACAGGATTCAAGAGGCATAATAACTTCCTCCATAAAAGATGTAGCCCGTTCACATAAGTGTTCCAGCGATTCACCTCCTGTGGGTGGTATATACAAATGCGGTTGTTTAAAAAAGAAGCGAAAAGTAGAATCCTGATTGGCTAACAGTTCTGACATGTTTTGTCCCTCATAGACACCGAAGCAAAGTTCCCGTAATCGATTATCTGTGATAATTTCTGTTTTTTGACTGCCACGGAACAGGCAGGCCGTTTCATATGCCCGGGAAAGTGGACTGGAGTAAATTCGGTCAAAGGGCGTGTCTGCAAGTGCTTCACCAGATAATTTTGCCAATTTTCTTCCGTTTTCACTGAGAGGAATGTCTGTGCTGCCTTGCAGAAGTTTGTCTTTGTTCCATTCGGTTTCACCATGCCGAACAATATATAATTCCATTTGATTATTCTCCTGTTTTGCTGAATGTTTACAATTGATATTGATTATAGTCAGTATTCTGTTATTTGTCAAAGAATAATGGGCTATTGTGTTTTTGTATAAAAAGCAGTAGAATGATTAGGATTTTAGTAAATGACGGTGAAGAATCAGAGGTTGGAGGGCAGATTTATGAAGTTTCAAAAAATAGAAAAGATACAGGAAGGTCACTTCATCAGCCGGTATGATATTACATACAAGACAGAAGATGGAAAAGAAAAGGTTTATGAGATGATTAGCCGGGATAAAGATATAAAAACCTTGCAGGAACTGAACCGGCATAAGACAGATGCAGTTGTGGTGATTGTTGAAGATGAAGCAAGAGAACGGATTTTGTTAAATAAAGAATACCGCATGGCAGTTGGAGGCTGGGTTTACAATTTTCCGGCAGGGTTGATAGACCCGGGAGAAACACCGGAGATCAGTGCGACTAGGGAATTAAGAGAAGAGACCGGACTGAAACTTTTGAAAGTGCTGGATATTATACCGGACAGTTACAGTGCAGTTGGTTTTAGTAATGAAAAGAATCAGTGCATTGTAGGAATTGCAGGAGGTACCCTGGCACCAAGTGATTCTTCATTAGAAGAAATTGAAGCAGGCTGGTACACGAAAGAAGAAGTACGTCAACTTTTGAAAACCCAGTTATTTGCTGCCAGAACCCAGGCATATTGTTATCTCTGGAGTCGTGATACAAAGGAATAGAAATTATGAAGGATTTAACAAAAGGAAATATTATTCGACTGTTAATTGCATTTTCAGTGCCGTTGTTAGTTGGTAATATTTTTCAACAACTTTATAATATTGTAGATACCAAAGTAGTTGGTGAAATATTAGGAGAGGATGCATTAGCAGCCATTGGTGCCAGCAGTCCTGTATTCAATTTGATTATAGGTGCACTGAATGGTCTGGGAAATGGCTTCGGAATTGTTATTGCCAAATATTATGGGGCAAAAGATATGAATCATATGCGGCAGGCAGTGGCAAATGGGGTTTGTTTAAGTATGGGTATTACCATAGTGGTTACTGTCATTGCACTATTTTTGATTCGACCGCTGCTAAACCTGTTGAATACACCGGCAGATATTATGGAGCAGTGTACCGGATATATCCGAGTGATTATTTTGTTTATGATATTTACGGCGGCATATAATTTGTGTGCAGCCGTATTGCGGGCTTTGGGTGATACCATACATCCACTGATATTTTTGGCAATTGCAACAATAATCAATGTAGGACTGGATATTTTGTTTGTAGGTGTTCTTCATATGAATGTACAGGGAGCTGCTTATGCTACCATCATTGCACAGGCAATTTCCTGTGGATGTTGTATTTTCTACATTATTAAAAAGTGTCCGGAATTGCATTTGAAACCTTCTGATTTTACATTAAGAAAATATTTAATTGGTGATTTGATGGGACAGGGAATGGCTATGGCATTTATGCTGTGCTTTGTATCCATTGGTACTTTAATTTTGCAGGGAGCCATTAACAAGTTTGGAACAGGGATTATTACAGCCCATACCATTGCCAGAAAATTAAGTGAGATTTTTATGATGCCCTTTAGTACACTGGGAGTTGCGGCGGCAACCTTTACCGGTCAGAATTATGGTGCCGGAAGATTTGACCGGATTCGAACCGGAATCCGGGACGCTATTTTGTTATCCTGGGTATGGGCAATAGTAGTAATAGCAGCTGTATACCTGCTCGCTCCATTTTTAATTGATTTGATTTCCGGTGCAACAACGGTTGAAATCATTGAAACTGCAAAATGGTATTTGCGATTTGATACGCCATTTTACTTCGTATTGGGAATTTTAATTGTAATTCGAAATGCTATGCAGGGGCTGGGACGCAAAATTATTCCAATGATTTCCAGCGGAATTGAATTGGTAGGGAAACTGGTAGTGGCATGGGTATTGGCGGATCGGATGGGATATTTTGGAATTATCTTATCGGAACCGGCAACATGGATTCTATGTACAATT
>CAMEWU010000040.1 GCA_945946715.1 uncultured Clostridium sp.
CGTTGTACATGGCGGTTATAATAGCCTTCAAGCAACCGTCCGAAATGACGAACAGCATAGCAGGCGCACTGGCGTTTCCGGCGCAATGGAGCTTTGACAATTTCAAAGAGGCAATGCGTGTGACGGATTTCTGGCATTCATTCGGAAACAGCGTTATTATTACGGGAGCAACTATTGCGCTCACGATTATAATTCATTCAATGGCAGGCTACGCTATCGGAAGAAGTATGGCAAAGAGCAAAAATTATAAAAGACTGTATTACTACATTGTCAGCGGTATGTTCGTACCATTTGCAATTCTGATGATGCCGTTGGTAAAGGAAACGGCTAACCTGCATCTGGATAATATGCTTGGTGTTATATTACTATATGTTGTTTTTTATATGCCAATGAATGTTCTGTTATATACCGGATATTTGAAGAATATCCCAATTGCTCTGGAAGAAGCAGCTTATGTGGATGGAGCGACTACGTGGAAAACCTATTGGAAGATAGTTTTTCCAATGATGAAACCGATGCATGCTACAGTAGCAATCCTGACAGCATTAGGTACATGGAATGATGTAATGACTCCGTTGGTTATTATGTCTGGGTCAAAGACCACTTTGCCGTTGGCTCAGTTATCATTCCAGACACAATTTGGTGCTAACTATAACCTGGCATTTGCTTCATATTTATTAGCATTACTTCCAATCGTGTTGTTCTATGCGATTTGCCAGAAGCAGATTTTAAGTGGTGTTGTAAACGGCGCAGTTAAATAAATTATTATAGAACGGGCAGGTGCAGAATATGAATATAAAATATATTGAAACGAACAGAATCTTTGTGTTATCAACGAATCATTCCACATATCAGATAGGAATTGATCCGTATGGTTTTTTGCTTCATTTGTACTATGGAGCAAAGACAGAGCAGTTGGCAACCGGAATTCTTGCCTTTGCAGACAGGGGGTTTTCAGGAAATCCTTATGATGCAGGGGAAGACCGGACATATTCTATGGATGTGTTGCCACAAGAACTGCCATACAGAGGAAATGGTGACTATCGCAATACAGCATTGGTAATTGAAGATTACACCGGAACAATAGGCTGTGATTTGAGATATGTATCACATAAAATCCATAAGGGAAAGTACAAGCTTTCCGGACTTCCGGCAGCGTATGCAGATTCTAATCAGGCAGAAACGTTAGAGATTCGTATGAAAGATGTCTTACTTAATGTTGAAGTGTCATTGTTATACGGGGTGTTTCCGGAGTTGGATGTGATTACCCGAAGCGCAATTGTTAAGAATCAGGGAGAACACGAAATATATATTCAGAAAGCAGCTGCGTGCTTGGATTTTATAAATGGTGATTACGATTTGATTAGTTTTCATGGCAGACACGCGATGGAGAGAAATATGGAACGTACGAAAGTAGGTCATCACGCAATTCAGATTGGCAGCCGGAGAGGTACATCCAGTCATCAATATAATCCATTTATGATTCTTGCAGATGAAACAACAACAGAACAGTATGGTAACTGCTATGGAATGTCTTTTGTTTACAGTGGTGGATTTGAAGGTGTGGTTGAGAAGGATCAGATGAACCAGACCAGAATGATATTAGGGCTTCAATCAGAACAGTTGAGATACCGGTTAGAACCACAGAAGGAATTCGTAATCCCTGAGGTATTACTTAGTTATAGTAATCAAGGGCTTAGTCAGCTGTCTTACAACTATCATAGAATCATTCGTCAGCATATATGCCGGGGAAAATATCAACTTACATCTCGTCCGGTTCTGGTTAATAGCTGGGAGGCATCTTATTTTGATATTAATGCGGATAATTTGATTCATCTTGCAAAAGAGGCGGCAGATTTAGGAATTGAGATGCTGGTCATGGATGATGGATGGTTTGGTAAGAGAGATGATGACAATAGCGGTCTTGGCGACTGGATTGTCAATGAGAAAAAGTTAGGTATGCCTTTATCCCAAATGATTGAAAAAATCAATGACATGGGGATAAAGTTTGGTATATGGTTTGAACCGGAGATGGTTAATGAAGACAGTGATTTGTATAGAAACCATCCGGATTATGCTTTGACGATTCCGGGACGGAAACCGGTTCGTGGAAGAAATCAATTGGTACTGGATTTTTCAAGGCCGGAGGTTGTGGATTATGTTTATAGCCAGATGGCTTATATCCTGGATAACAATCATATCGAATATATTAAATGGGATATGAATCGTAGTATTCATGAAGTGTATTCTCATACTGCAAAGAATCAGGGAAATGTATTGTATGATTATATGTTAGGGCTCTACGACTTTTTAGAACGTATTAATCAGAATTATCCAGATATCCTATTAGAAGGATGTAGCGGTGGTGGCGGCCGATTTGATGCCGGAATGTTATATTATACACCACAGATCTGGTGTAGTGATAATACAGATGCCATTGACCGGTTGAGAATTCAATATGGAACATCCTTTGGATATCCGGTATCTGCAGTTGGCTCGCATGTTTCAGCTGTTCCAAATCATCAGACCGGAAGAAAGACACCATTATTAACCAGAGGAGTAGTTGCTATGTCAGGTACCTTTGGATATGAGTTGGATTTGCAGAAATTATCTGCGGATGAAAAGGAAATCATTCGGGAACAGGTAAAGACCTATAAGGAATATGCAAAGCTGATTGCAGATGGCAGATACTACAGATTAAGTGATCCATTTCATTCTGAAGTGGCAGCTTGGGAGCATATATCAGAAGACGGAGCAGAGGTGCTGTTGCAGGCGGTGCTTCAGGAAATACATGGGAACATGACACCGGTGTATATAAGGCCGGTTGGGTTACAATCTGGTGCAGTCTATGAGGATGTAAAGACTGGCAGGGAATATTCAGCGGATATATTAATGTCAGTTGGTATGCTGCTTGATACCAAGCTGGATGAATATCAGTCATATCAGATTAAGCTGAACAGAAAGGACTGAAAAAGATGGATAAAGTAATGATGAATGATGGAAAATGGAATACAGCATTAATTAAAGAGCGGCTTCAAAATCAGGATGCCGAATTCCGAGAAATGCTGTTGGATGTATATGTTGATTCCCAGCAAATTGAATATCAGAGAAAGAGATACTATGAAGCAATTGAGACATTTGAAGAAAACTATGGAGTAGGTGAAATAGAAATCTACAGTGCGCCCGGAAGAAGTGAAATCGGGGGCAATCATACAGATCATCAACATGGACAAGTGCTGGCTGCTGCTATTAATCTGGATGCAATAGCGATTGTTCGTCCAATCAATCAGTTGATTGTGGAAATCATTTCAGATGGATATGACAAGGTGGTTGTTAATTTGAATGCTCTTGAAAAACAGGAGGAGGAGCAGGAAACAACGACAGCACTAATTAAGGGTGTTCTTGCAGGGCTTCAGAAGCAAGGATATGTATTAGGAGGATTTCAAGCCTATATTACCAGCGATGTGCTGATTGGTGCAGGCTTATCATCCTCTGCGGCATATGAAACACTAATTGGGACAATTGTTTCGGGACTCTATAATCGAGGATGTGTTTCGGCAGTAACGATTGCAGAGATTGGTCAATTTGCAGAGAATGAGTATTTTGGAAAGCCATGTGGTTTGATGGATCAAATGGCTTGCTCAGTTGGAAGTTTGGTACATATTGATTTTGCGGATATAAAGAGTCCTATAATTGAGAAATTAGAAATGGATATAGAGCATTACGGTTATAGTCTTTGTATTACAGATACCAAAGGTTCTCATGCGGACTTGACATCCGATTATGCCGCAATACCACTGGAAATGAAGCAAATTGCAGCATTCTTTGGAAAAGATGTACTGAATGACATAACCAGAGAACAGGTATTAGAGAATATGGCTCAGCTCCGCAAGCAGGCAGGAGACCGAGCAGTACTTCGTGCTTTACATTTCTTCAATGAAAATACCAGAGTGGAGCAGGAAGTACAGGCAATTCAGGCAGGAGATATACAAACCTTCTTAATGCAGGTGAAGGCATCCGGAGATTCCTCTTATAAGTATTTGCAGAATATATATTCCAATGCAGATGTGAAGCAACAGAATATGTCTCTTGCACTTATGCTTAGTGAGATGGTATTGGGTAATCAAGGTGTGTGCCGTGTACACGGCGGCGGTTTTGCCGGTACCATTCAGGCATTTGTGAAGAATGAAATAGTGGATAACTATAAGAGACAGATGAATCAGGTGTTTGGAGAAGATGCCTGCAAGGTATTGAAGATTCGTAAATATGGTGGAATGAAGATATTGTAATGGAAGATGGAAAATCATGGATAAAGGAGGATGGGAAAATGAGTATTTTAGTGTTAGGTGGTGCTGGTTACATTGGCTCACATACGGTATATGAATTGATTGATGCAGGTGAAGACGTAGTTATTGTAGATAATCTTTTGACAGGTTTTCGCGAAGCTGTTCATCCAAAAGCAAAGTTCTATGAAGGTGATATCAGGGATCGTACATTTATGGATTCTGTATTCGAGAAAGAAAATATTGAAGGTGTTATTCATTTTGCAGCCAGTTCGCTGGTAGGTGAAAGTATGGCAAATCCACTTAAGTATTATAATAACAATCTTTGTGGAACTGAAGTTTTGCTGGAAAGTATGGTAGCACACGGTATTGACAAAATTGTATTTTCTTCTACAGCAGCAACATATGGTGAGCCTGAGAGTATTCCGATTTTAGAGACGGACAGAACCCTTCCTACCAACTGCTATGGCGAAACAAAGTTATCCATGGAAAAGATGTTTAAGTGGACATCCAAAGCACATAATTTGAGATTTGTGTCACTTAGATATTTTAATGCATGTGGAGCACATCCAAGTGGAACGATTGGGGAAGCACATAATCCAGAGACGCATTTGATTCCGTTAATTCTACAGGTGCCAAATAATAAGAGAGAGTACATTTCTATTTTTGGAACAGATTATGATACAAAAGATGGCACTTGTGTTCGGGATTATATTCATGTTACGGATCTTGCACAGGCACATATTCTTGCAATGAAATATCTCCGAAAAGGAGGCGAGAGTAATATTTTTAACTTGGGAAATGGTGTAGGTTTTACAGTAAAGGAAGTCGTTGACACGGCAAGAAAAGTAACAGGACATCCGATTCCGGCGAAAGAAGAAGAGAGACGAGCAGGAGATCCTTCTACTTTAATTGCTTCCAGCGATAAGGCAAAGGAGATACTGGGATGGAATCCACAATTTGCTGAACTGGAGACGATTATTTCAACAGCATGGAAATGGCATCAGACACATCCGAATGGCTACAAGAGTGTTTAGATAGGAGGAAAATGCGATGATTAATGCTTTGATTTCTGAACTGGTAACATATGGACTTGCAACCGGATTGATTGAAGATGTAGATAAAATATATGTTACAAATCGATTATTGGAATTATTTGGAATTCTGGAGTATGAAGAGGTGGAAGTAACGCCGAGAGAACTTCATTTCATATTGGAAGATATGCTTACATATGCCTATGAGAATGGTTTGATTGAAGATGATACGATTACAACGAAGGATTCGTTTGATACAAAAATTATGGGAATGATAACCCCTCAGCCATCGGTTGTGCAAAGAAAATTTGAAGAATTTTATGGGCAATCTCCAAAGCAGGCAACAGATTATTATTATAGCTTTAGTCAGGCAACCAATTATATCCGGAAGGATCGTATTGCAAAGGATGAGAAGTGGGTAACAGATACGGAATATGGTCCTATTGATCTTACAATTAATCTTTCAAAGCCAGAGAAGGATCCTAGGGACATAGCAAAAGCCGGTTTGGCAAAAAGGTCAGGATATCCAAGTTGTCTGCTTTGTATAGAAAATGAAGGATATGCCGGCCATGTAGCACATCCGGCCAGACAGAATCATCGAATCATTCCAATTAAGCTTGCCGGAGAAAGCTACTTCTTACAGTATTCGCCTTATGTATATTATAACGAGCACTGTATTATTTTGAATGAGAAACATATTCCAATGAAAATAGACCATGATGTATTTCTGAAGTTAATGTATTTTGTTCAGCAGTTTCCACATTATACGGCAGGCTCTAATGCAGATCTCCCAATTGTTGGAGGCTCTATATTAAGCCATGATCATTTTCAGGGAGGTGGTTATGTATTTGCAATGGCAAAAGCACCGTATGAGTCTTATTTTGAAATGAAAGGATATGAAGATATTACAGCAGGTATTGTAAAATGGCCAATGTCTGTGATTCGTCTGCAGGGAAAAGATATTCCAAGAATCGCGGAGGCAGCAGATCGTATTCTGACAAGCTGGAGAGCTTATACAGATGAAGAGGCATTTATTTTTAGTGAGACAGATGGGGTTCCACACAATACAATTACACCGATTGCACGTATGCATGGTGATAAGTATGAACTGGATCTGGTTCTTCGAAATAATATTACGACAGAAGAGTGTCCTTGGGGTGTATATCATCCAACTGAGGACCTGCATCACATCAAGAAAGAAAATATCGGTTTAATTGAAGTTATGGGATTAGCGGTTCTCCCTGCAAGATTAAAACAGGAAATGACAGAGCTGGAGAAAGCTCTCTTAAATGGTGAAGAAATTCGAGAGAATGAGAATTTGGCAAAGCATGCAGCATGGGTGGATGAATGGAAAGATCAATATATCCTTACAGAAAATAATGTACACGAAATCATTCAGAATGAAATCGGTAAGGTATTTGTTAAAGTCTTGGAATGTGCAGGCGTATATAAGAGAAATGAATCTGGAAAGCAGGCATTTATGAGATTTATTCATCTATTGGAGAAATGATAGGTGTGTAATAAATAGTTTTGTAGGAATTAACAGCGATAATAAAGGGGAAATCGATATGGCAGTGCAGGTTAGTATAAGTGAAGAGCAGCAATTTAATTTACGATTAGAGAATCATTTTGATGAGTTGAAATGGTTGTATATGGAGCTCTATGATAATGATTCCATGTTTGCAGAATTAATTGACCGGTTGAAGGAATTCTATCAGAAACGAAGTAAGAATTTAAAAAAACGGGATTCGCAGAGAGAGAAGAATCCGAACTGGTACAAGAAAAATGACTTGCTTGGCATGATGTTGTATATTGATAATTTTGCGGGTGATATCAAGGGTGTTCAGAAGAAATTAGCTTACTTAGAGCAGGCCAATGTGAATTATATTCACTTAATGCCATTCTTGGATACCACAGAAGGTAAGTCGGATGGTGGCTATGCAGTGAAGGACTTTCGCAAGGTTCAGGAAAAACTGGGAACCATGGAGGACTTAGCTGACTTGACAGCGGCTTGTCATAAGAAGCATATGAATGTCTGTATGGACTTTGTTATGAATCATACATCCGAGGATCATGAGTGGGCAGTGAAGGCTCGTCAAGGAGATGGGGAATATATGAGTCGGTATTTCTTTTATGACAATGATTCGATTCCGAAACAGTATGAGAAGACGGTGCCACAGGTTTTTCCAACTACAGCACCGGGCAATTTTACCTGGCTTTCGGATGCAAAGCATTACGTACTGACATCATTTTATCCGTATCAATGGGATTTGAATTATAAGAATCCGAGAGTATTTAACGAAATGATGTATAATTTCCTATATTTGGCAAACCAAGGCATTGATATTATGCGTATTGATGCAGTTCCATATATCTGGAAAGAGTTAGGAACCAACTGTCGGAATTTACCCCAGATTCATACAATTGTTCGTATGATGCGTATGATTGTAGAAATTGTATGCCCAAGTGTTATATTGTTAGGTGAAGTGGTTATGGAGCCCTCGAAGGTAGTGCCATATTTTGGTACTGTTGAGAAGCCGGAGTGCCATATGCTATATAATGTTACAACAATGGCAACAACATGGCACACGGTTGCGACGAAGGATGTTCGATTGTTGAAAAAGCAATTGGATATTGTGAATGCTTTGCCAAGAGATTATGTGTTCCTGAATTATCTGCGTTGTCATGATGATATTGGCTGGGGACTTGATTTTCAAACCCTGGCACAGCAAGGTATGGAAGAGGTGGCACACAAGAACTTCTTAAACGCGTACTTCCTGGGAAATGTAGAGGGAAGTACCAGTCGTGGTGAGTTATATAATTATGATCCGGTGACCCAGGATGCACGGTTCTGTGGAACAACAGCTTCATTATGTGGAATAGAAAAGGCTGGTTTTGAGCAAGATGCGGAAGCTATGAAGCAGGCGATACAATTGGATGTTATGCTTCATGCATATATGTTCATGCAGTCAGGAATTCCGGTCCTTTATAGTGGTGATGAAATCGGGCAGGTGAATGATTATTCTTACAAAGAGAATCCACATAAACGAGAAGATTCCAGATATCTTCACCGAGGCTCTATGAATTGGAAGCTGGTTGGGAATATTCAGGATGAAAAAACGGTAGAAGCACAGGTGTTTTTACAGTTGAAGAAGTTGGAGGATATTCGGAAGTCTGAAGTGGCATTTATGACAGATGCTGATTGTTGGACGTTGGAAACATGGGATTCCCATGTGTTGTCCATTGGAAGATATAAAAATCAGGAAAAAATCATTGGCATATTTAACTTTAGTTCAGAATCAAAAACCGCTTGGATAAACGAGGATGATGGTGAGTATGAAGATTTAATTTCAGGTAAAAAGATGGAAGCAAAGGGTGTAGATGTGCCGGGATATGGTTTTTATTATTTGAAAAAGTCATTTAAGTGACAGGTTAGTATCTAAATTATTTAAGGACGCTCTCATTTTGAAGTGAGCGTCTTTTTAACTGTCTACTAATATATTTCTAATTAATATGAAGTATAAACGGTTGAGGGAATAAGGGAACTGTGCTAAAATTATTTATTATACAAACTAAGAAAGAAGCTGTATCTTATAACACACATGGGGGATAAAATATTGAAATTGCTGATGATACATGCATGGAACGAAAAAGAAGGTTCCTACAGGGGGAAATTCTCAAGTCTGCTTTCCTATCCGTCTCTGACTCTTGCTACTTTATATTCGCTGATTCCGGAAAGGGTATTTGAACGAATTGATATCATTGATGAAAATTCCCAAGTGGTAAAATATGATAAAGAAACCTATGACCTGGTAATGATTTCCTTTGAAACCTCATCCAGTCTTACTGCATATAAACACTGTAAGGAGTTCAAGGAACGGGGAGCGTATGTGGTATGTGGGGGATACCATGCCACTGCATTGCCGGACGAAGTGGAGGAGCATTGTGATACGGTAATTATCGGTCCGGCGGAGATTTCCATTCCTCAGTTTATTGAGGATTTTGTACAGGGAAAACCGCAGAAGCGGTATCGCAATTATGATGTATGTGCGGCAGACTTCCCGATTCCTGCCAGAGATAGAATTACAAAGCATAAGAAGTTAAAGATTCCGGCAATCGTGGCAGACCGGGGATGTGATAATTGTTGTAAGTACTGCTCTATGCGAACCATGTGGAAGAGTAATCCTCGTCCGGTGGAGCAGGTGATTCAGGAATTAAAAGAATTGAAGTCGAAGATGGTCATTTTCTATGATCCGAATTTCTTTGCTAAACGGGAATATGCCTTAGAGCTTATGGAAGCCATGAAGCCATTGAAAATCTTGTGGGCGTCTAACGCCACTGCAGACTTCGGATATGACCATGAATTGATGCAGGCAGCATATGAAAGTGGTTGCCGGGGAGTATTGATTGGGTTGGAATCGGTGAATACTCAATCTCTGACCCATGCAGCCAAGCGGTTTCATGATGCAGATAAATATGTAGAAATTATTGAAAATATTCATCAGCACGGAATGGCGGTTAATGGTTGCTTTGTCTTAGGCTTTGACCAGGACACAGAGGAAGAGTTGTTATCCTTGCCGGAACGGGTGAATAAATTAGGCTTGGATTTGTGCCGGTTTGCAATCCTTACTCCATATCCGGGAACCCGATTTTATCAGGAATATGAGGCGGCAGGACGGATAATTACTCATGACTGGAGTAGGTACAATCAGCACTATACTGTATTTCAACCGGTGAATATGTCGCCGGAACGATTGGACGAGATTTATCGGCAGGTGTGGAAGGAAGCCTTTAGTTGGAAGCGAATATTAAAACGGACATTTTCTTCGCCATGGCGGAAGAATCTGTATGTGTTTATTTTGTTAGGGGCAAATATCGGATTCAAGTTTTTGGGAATTGACAAGGGGCATAAGCATTGAAAATTACATTTATTCGATTAAACATGTTCGAACACATCAGCTCAGATGCCATGAAGCCATTATTGTTCGGCATTATAAAGAGTCTCACACCGGAAGAATTTGAGATTGATTTTATCGATGAACGGGCAGAAAAGCTACCGGAGCAGATTGATTCAGATATTATTGCTTTTTCCGTAGAAACTTATACGGCAAAACGGGCGTATATTTTGGCAAAGCAATATAAGACGGATAAGAATATTATCGTAATGGGCGGTTTTCATCCAACCGTTCTGCCGGAGGAAGTATTGCACTACGCAGATACAGTGATTGTGGGAGATGCGGAGGATACCTGGGAACCATTTTTAAGAGATTGCCAGAAGGGAAGTCCTAAGGCGCAATATGTGTCCGGGGAGACCTGTAAGTTAACTGCGTTAACAGAGGATAAGAGTGTATATAAGCATAAATACTATGGAATCGGTGTGTATCAGATATCGAGAGGATGCAAATTCAACTGTGATTTTTGCTCCATTAAAACCATGTATAAACAGGTCCGACGAAAGACCATAGAAGATGTGATTCAGGAATTGTCTCAGGCGAAGGAAAAAATCATTTTCTTTGTGGATGATAATCTATTCTATGACCGCCAGTCAGCAATCGAACTGTTCCGTGCCATGGCACCATTAAAGAAGAAATGGGCATGCCAGATTAGTATGGATGTGGCACAGGATGATGAGTTGTTGGCAGAAATGAAGAAGGCAGGCTGTTTTTTAGTACTGTTGGGTTTCGAAAGTCTGAATCCCCAGAGTCTTACTACCATGAAGAAATCTGCCAATCAGGCAGCGGGAGATTATGATGAGGTGATTCGGCGAATTTATCGGCATAAGATGTTAATCTATGGAACCTTCGTATTCGGTTATGATAATGATGATAAAAGGGTGTTTGATGAAACCTTTGCATTCGCAGTACGGAATCATCTGGCAGTTACGAATTTCAATCCCCTTATACCTATGCCGGGGACACCTGTATACAACCGTATGGAGCAGGAAGGCCGGCTGTTGTACAAGAAATGGTGGCTTTCTGACCAATACCGGTATGGAGAAACCGCATATCAGCCGAAACAGATGACACCGGAGGAGCTGCGTGATGGTTGCCTGCGTATTCGTACCCGATTCTATTCGCCCGGCTGTATCTTGAAACGGTTTTTTGCCAATCCGATTCATTTACTGCCATGGAACTTTATAGTATTCCTGTTGGTCAATGTGATTTCTGCAAAGGAAATTCACGCAAAGCAGGGACAGATGCTGGGAGGAATTCTAAATGAAACTAACGTTGATTAAACCGAATATCGGAAGGCGGGAGCATAGCCTATATGTGGATGAGGCGAGAATGGAACCTTTGCAGCTTGGAATATTGGCAGCACTGACCCCGGCGGATGTGGAAGTGGTGATGTATGATGACCGTATGGAAGAAATACCATACGATGAGCCAACGGATTTAGTGGCAATTACCGTAGAAACCTTTACTGCCAGACGGGCATATGAGATTAGTGAGGAGTTTCGTAAACGAGGTGTGAAAACGGTAATGGGCGGTATGCATGCCATGCTTATACCGGAAGAAGTGGCTGAACATTGCGATTGTGTCATGGTAGGTGATGCGGAGCCGGTTTGGAAGGAAATGATTGAGGACTGCAGAGCCGGAAAACTGAAAAATCGCTATGATGCGGTTCAGCCGGAATGTCCTCAGATGAATGTGATTACCCGTCGGGATATATTTGAAGGAAAGGGCTATCTTCCGATTACGTTATTGCAGTTTTCCAGAGGGTGTAATCACAGTTGCAGCTTTTGTGCATCTTCCGTTTATTTTAAAGCCCGGCATTTCTGCAGACCGGTGGAGGATGTGATTGCAGAAATCAAATTCCAGAAACGGAAGCTGTTATTTTTTGTTGATGATAATATTGTATGTAACCGGGAAAAAGCAAAGGAATTATTTCGTGCCTTAATTCCCCTAAAGATTCATTGGGTCAGTCAGGGAAGTATGGATATGTTACAGGATCCGGAACTAATGGAATTAATGGTGAAAAGCGGATGTCTGGGACTGGTAATTGGTTTTGAGTCCATTTCCCCGGATTGCATTTCGGAAATGCATAAATATACCAATAAGAAGGGTTCCGGTAACATGTATGAATCAGAGATAGAACAGTTAAGACAGTGGGGCTTGCAGACTTGGGCGGCCTTTACTGTAGGCCATGATGGGGATACCTTGGAATCCATTCGGGCAACCTGTGATTTTGCTATTCGGAATAAATTTACCTTTGCCGCCTTTAATATTCTAATGCCATATCCGAATACACCACTCTATCGGAAAATGGAGCAGGAAGGACGGCTATTGTACGACGGAAAATGGTGGTTACATGAGGACTATCGCTTTAACTACTGCAGTATTGTGCCAAAGAATATGACACCGGATGAACTGACGGAGATTTCCTTTGATTGCAGAAGAAGATTTAACAGTCCGATGTCTATCGTAAAGCGGGCATTGGAGCCTAGAACCAATCTACGAACGCCATATCGGTTTGGTACTTATTTAATATATAATCCATTATTCCGCAAAGAAGTATTCAAAAAGCAGGGAATGAAATTCGGATTGAAATAGTGAAATTTCCCTGAAGGCAGGGCAAGCTGGGAGGTGCCAACATGTTAAAAGGACAGATAAAACCAATTGGAGAATATACGGAAACAGAGATTGCAGAAATGTATACTCTGATGAATACCTTTTATGACAATGTGGAGGAAGAGGTATTCCGAAGGGATTTTTTCGATAAGGATTATTGTCTGGTGTTATATCATGAAACCGGAGGTCTGGTTGGATTTACTACCCAGAAATTAGTGGATTTGAATGTGAATGGCAAGGTGGTACATGGAATGTTTTCCGGTGATACCATCATTCACAAGGACTATTGGGGGGATATTGAACTGTTTAAAGTGTGGGCAAGATTCTGGTTCGAATATGCCGAACAGTATGAGGAGTTCTACTGGTTCTTAATCTGTAAGGGATATAAGACCTACCGGATTCTTCCTCTGTTCTGGACAGAATTCTACCCTAGCCGAAAGGCAGAAATTCCGGCATATGAACAGAGTATTATAGATGCATATGCAACTTTGTTGTATCCCCGGGAATATAATCCATCAACCGGTGTAATAGAATACAAAGCCGTAAAGGATAAATTAAAAGAGGGTGTAGCAGACATCGGAGAACGGGAATTGAAAAATCCGGATGTTGCTTATTTTGTAAAGCGAAACCCGGATTACAAGATTGGAAATGATTTAGCATGCTTGGCAAGAATTGACCGGTCTCTTTTGAAAAAACCGGTATTGGGGATGTTATTTGAATGAGTATAGGAAGTGAAATCTGTA
>CAMEWU010000041.1 GCA_945946715.1 uncultured Clostridium sp.
AAGTGGATTACTTTGAAGAATTAGAGATTGCAGTAGGAAATATTGATGTAGACCGATGTGAAGAGATTATAAATAAATGGAAGATAGATTTATAGTGTGGAAAGGAGAACATTATGGAAAGGAGCTATAATATTGGGGTTTTGTTCGCGGATCAATCCAATAATGGTTTGACTCACGACTATTTTGCCGGAATACTGGACAATTTTAAGAGAACCGTAGAGGCAAAGGGGTACACACTTTCTTTTTTGAATTGTTGCAAAGAAGGAGTGAATAGGAAAACTTACTTGGAGCAAGTAAAGTATAGGAATTATGATGGAATCGTGATTGCATGTATCGAATATGATGATGCTGAAGTCATAGAATTACTTCATAGTGGAATACCGATTGTTACAATTGATCAGGAAATTGATAACATAACAGCAGTCAAATCTGACAATATACAAGGAATTAAGAAGCTGGTTCATTATCTGGGTGAAATGGGACACAGGAGAATTGCATATATTACAGGAGATGACAATACTGTAACTTCGATTCGGCTTCAAAGCTTTTTAGAAGCCTGTGCAGAAATCGGAGTGGAGGTTCCGGAAGAATATATTCGCAGGTCGGAATATAGAAATATGAAAAAAGCTACTTATCAGACAGAACAACTCTTAAAGCTCGAAAATCCTCCTTCTTGTATTCTCTATTCCGATGATTTTGCTGCAATTGGTGGAATCAATGTGTTACGAGCACGAGGATTAGAGATTCCGGAAGATATATCCGTCACGGGATATGATGGAATTAATATTCTGTCACAGTATGAACCAAGACTCACTACGGTCCGTCAGAACACTGTAAAGATTGGTCAGGTTGCTGCTGAAAAGTTAATGGATTGTATAGAAAATCCACAGCAGGCAGTAAAAGAGACAATCGTGATTGAGACAGAGCTGGAGAAGGGACGAACAGTCGGAAGAGTATTTTACTAAATTTGAGGTAAAGCAAAAGATAGTACATTCTTAAAATTTTTGTTTATCAATCAGAGATTTTTGATGTATTATCATGAGTAGGTACTATAGATAAAAGGGTTTTAGGAGATTAACCTATGATAATATTACAATGGTGTAAAACACAGGTTATGTGTTTACTGCTTCTGATGTATATCGGGATTACATTTATCAGAGAAGGAAATAATCTGAACCGAATTACACAAAAATCAAATTGCAATCATATATTTGACTGGCTCTTTATTGTATCGGAAGTAGCAGTGCTATTTGATGGCATCACTGCCTGTACTGTCAATTATTTAGATGAGATTCCAAGGATTGTGAATCTGTTGATGCATCTGGGTATGTTTGTATCATATGAAATCTATGTTGCTTTATTGTTTTGGTACTGGATATCTGTAACCATTGATATTCCAAAAAAGAAATGGATTAAGGCAGCCTGTCTCTTACCTAGTACTATTTCCATTCTTTTGACGATTTGTTTTCTGCCGGATGTAAAGTTTATAGAAGGAACATATACCAATTATTCCATGGGTACAGCAGTATATGTATGCTTTATCAGCGTTGCAATCTACTGTATTCTTACGGTAGTAGTTATTATAGCAAGGCATAGATCCATACCGGAAAAAAAGAAAAAGAGTATCGCTACTACTTTGGTATTTATCGTTATTATTTTGGCATTGCAGATAATTTTCCCGGAAGCATTGGTTTCCTGTATAGCAGCCACGATGACAACAATCAGTATATATTTGAACATGGAAAATCCTGCAATTCATGGATTGGAACACTATCAAAATGAAATGGTAATGGGATTTGCAACTTTGGTAGAAAACAAAGATGATAGTACAGGTGGGCATATCAGACGTTCTTCTGCATATGCTGTTTTAATTGCCAAAGGGTTAAGAAAGGACAAGAGATACAAGAATATAATAACCAAAGATTTTCTTAATAATCTGGTTCAATCTGCCCCAATGCACGATATTGGTAAAATCGGTATTCCGGATGCCATTTTACAGAAACCGGGAAAACTGACGGCTGAAGAATTTGATAAGATGAAAGAACATCCGGTTATTGGAGGAAAGATCATCAAAGATACATTTGGACACTTGTTTAATGGTGAATATGAGAATATGGCATATCAGGTTGCAATGTTTCATCATGAAAAGTGGAATGGGAAAGGGTATCCCCAAGGAATGTCAGGAACAGATATACCTCTTTGTGCCCGTATTATGGCGGTAGCTGATGTATTTGATGCTGTTTCTGCAAAACGTTGCTATCGGGATGCTATGCCGTTGGAAGATTGTTATGCTATCATTCAGAATGGACGGGGAGTCGATTTTGATCCGGATGTTGTAGATGCGTTTATGAAGAATAAGGAAAAGGTTGAAGAGATTTATTATAGTAAAATTGGAAAAAAGCAATAGTGACAATGGGATGGATTATTGATAAAATAAGATATGTTTCAGAAATTGGAAAGAAGAGGATAAAAATTGCAGATAATAAAGCATTGTTTTAAGTATATATTGACATTCTTTATTATTGTAATATTGCTTCTGTGCATGTTGGTATTATCTGCCATTATTCCCCGCTCCTCCATAAAAGAAAATGTATATGAATCTGCAATCTATCTATGCGAGGGAGAGCTTTTTGGTGAAGTAGTAGAGGATGTGAATGGCAGTAAAATTGACCGGTATGCGGACTCCATACTTCTGGCAATTGCCTATCAGTATGACAGTAAGCAGCCACTTACTTCTGTGATGTGGTCCTCCTACTATTATACAGAATATCAGAATGAAAATGAGAATCTCCTTGATGCAGTGACAAATGATTATGAAGCCAATCAGCAATATGTAAGGTATTGGCATGGTTCCAATGTGATTGTAAGACCTTTACTGACATTTTTAAACCTGAAACAGATTTATGTTTTAAATGGAATTATTCTGGGTTTGCTTACCATATGTCTGTTAGTAATACTGATAAGACAAAAAGCCTATATACCGGCTATGGGTGTGCTGGCTGGATTGGTGGGGATTTCTTTCTGGTTTGTGCCATTTTCACTGGAATATTCATGGACATTTTTATTGATGCTTTTAGTGTCCATAATAGGTGTCCGATTTTCGTTGAAAAGTGAATTTACAAAGATTGGTATACTTTTTCTAATCAGCGGTATGGTGACGAATTTCTTGGATTTTCTTACCACAGAAACACTTACACTTACGGTTCCGCTGTTACTGATTTTGTGGATACAGCTGAATCAGCACAGACATGAGAACAGACAGGCTACCATTGGAATTACAATAAAAGCCATAGTGGTCTGGGGAATCGGTTATGTAGGCATGTGGATGATGAAGTGGTTGATTGCTTCGATTGTCCTTTCTGAAAATGTGATGCCGTATGTGTCGGAACATATTGGAGAAAGACTGGGTGGAGATTTAGGAATCGGATTTTTGCAATACATATTCGGTGCGATTTGGAATAATATTAAGTGTCTGTTTCCATTTGAGTATGGTATGATAGGGGCACTGATAGGCAGTGTACTGGTTTTATTGGTTCTTTATATAGGCTATGTCTATCGTGGGAAAAAGATAGATAGAAAATGTGTTTTGTTATATGCATTGATAGGTTTGATTCCCTACATAAGATATGTAGTACTTCATAATCATTCGTATCTGCATTGTTTCTTTACCTATCGGGCACAGATGGCAACCATTCTTGCAATTGTGCTGATTCTGGAGCAACTGACGGATAGGAGGTATCCGCTACATGCAAATAGAAGAAATTCAAAAGCTTGAGTTATCGGTGATTATGCCATGTCTGAATGAGGAAAATACAGTAGGCTACTGCGTGGATGAGGCTATACAGTTCATGGAGAAGAATCATATAAGTGGAGAAGTTCTTGTAGTTGACAATGGTTCGGAGGATGCTTCGGCAATGGTTGCCCAAAATCATGGTGCAAGGGTAATCGAGGAGCAGAAAAGAGGGTATGGAAGAGCTGTTCGCACAGGTATTGCACATAGTGCGGGCAAGGTATTGATTATTGGAGATGCCGATACCACCTATGATTTTGGACATTTGGAAGAACTGTATCAACCGCTGGCAATGGGAAGTTGTGATATGATAATCGGAAATCGTTATGCAGGAGGCATCGAAAAAGGTGCAATGCCATGGAGCCATAAATGGGGAGTCAAGTTCCTGTCCTATTGTGGAAGAAAACGATTTCATATAGATGTGTATGATTTTCACTGTGGTCTGCGGGCAGTTTCGCGGCAGGCGGTGGAGACACTTACATTTCATACGGACGGCATGGAATTTGCTACAGAGATGATAGCCGAGGCGACAAGGAAGAAACTGCGCATCAAGCAGATTCCGGTTCCATTGAGAAAATGTGAATATAAGCGTAAATCAAAATTAAGAACGATAAGAGATGGCTTTCGCCATTTGATTTATATATTTATGTAGAAATAAAAAGGATTTCTCGGGAAAAGGAGATACTATATGAATCAAGAGATTAAAAAAAGAAAAAAGAGATTCGCAGCATTATGTCTTGTGCTTATGTTTGTGCTGGTTCAGGGAGAACCGTCTGCTGTTCAAGCTGCTGACTATACAATTATACAGCAAAATGGTGTATATATGCTTGAAGATGTAGCAGACAGTCTTGTGCAGTCAGAGGATGTGATTTATTACAGTTCCTTAAGGTATAATGTTACTAATACAACCATTTATTATCTTGACAGTGATGGTACAGAATTAGTAGAAGATTCTGTAACTCACAGCAATACGTCTATGGAGACGAAAAGCTTTATTGTGAAGTCGTATTCAGAAGTTTCGGGGACACAGATGCCGGAGGAACAGTTTAAGGCATGGGAATTAACAGTCATAGATGGTTCCGGTGGTTGCCCTTCTGCAATTAGTTTAAAAGCAGTTGCTTATACCCAATCAAGTATTACTTATGAACTAAATGGTGGAACCAATGCTTCTACAAACCCGGATACATACTATGAGGGAAAGGAAGCAGTTGTACTTGCAGACGCAACTAAGACCGGTTATACCTTTGATGGCTGGTATAGTGATAGTGATGCAAGCTTTACAACCAAGATCACATCTTTACCGATCACCCAGACCGGAGTTGTAAGCTTATATGCGAAGTTTACGCCGAACACATATGGTATTACCTATGAATTAGATGGTGGCAGTGTAACAGGGAATCCTTCAAGCTATACCTATGGAGTTGGAGTAGAAAGTTTTGCAGATGCAAGCAAGACCGGCTACACCTTTGATGGCTGGTATAGTGATACAAGTTTTACAACACAGGTCACAGCCATACCGGTAACTCAGATGGGAGCTGTAAATCTGTATGCAAAGTTTACAATGATTATGAAGGATGGTACAGGAAGTGTAGCGGTTTCGGATGTGTATTACGGAAAAGTGCCGGAGCCGGTGATTATATCGGCGACCAATGGAACCGATCATGTGACAATCGAATATAAGCAAAAGGATGCTTCTGATGATACATATACGCCGGTGAAACCTACAAAGGTAGGAGAGTATACAGTAAGAGCAATCTTTGCAGAGACAGCAGGATATCGACAGGTAATGGCAACGGATGATTTTTCAATTCATTACTTAAATGCACCGGAATCACCATATAGTATTAGTGGTACAAAGGGTGAAAATAATTATTATACTTCTAAGGTAATGATTTTGCCGGCAGCAGGATATACCATTGCAGATTCACTGGATGGTACATATAAGGAAAAAATGGAATTAACAACATCTTCGGATGAATTCTATGTTTATCTGATGAATGTTAGCACAGGAGAAAAAACTGCAGGTATAAAAGTATCTGCGATGAACATAGATACTGTTGCACCTGTGATACAGAATCTACCTTCTGAAAAAATAATATATGGAGACCAGGCAGAAATCATCATAGAAGATGAGAATCTGAAACAGGTATTGGTCAATGGGGAGACGGTTACCATTAAGAATGGTAAGGCTGTATTGCAGTTAGATTCCAATCAGGGTGAAGAACAATATGAAATTATTTGTGTAGATAATGCAGGAAATAAAAGCGAAACGAATTTGGTTGTTGCGGCTGAATGGATGAAGACAAAAGTGATTCCTTCCGGTGTAAAAGTAAAATTATATAAGAAGTATTCCTACACCCTTGGAAGCGGAACGTGGAAGATAACCGGAGATGACACGGTTTATGCAGGGGGTGCTACATTCTACGTGAACAGTGATGGTGAGTATACATTTACACCACAAGTTCAATAATAATGTGAATTCTCCCTTGCTATTGTTCTTAGAGTCAATAGTAAGGGAGAGTTTTTTTGTATATGAAAATTTACATGACTTTTACTATATCAGGATTGTGGATTTTACATAGAAACATTAATTTATAAGAATATATAAATTCAAAGTAAAAGATAAAAAGGATGATAATAATTATACCATTAGGTTTGATGATACAGATGTGCCAATGGATGCTGAAATTACGGATGATACACTGACGCTTACGATAAAAGACGGAGCAATGGTTCTTGTATTCAAGCTGGATGACTGAGAAGAAATATCAGGGTAAAAATCCGGTAGCCGGATTAACCCGGATATTTCGGACAAAAGGGAATCGACGTGATTTTATGTCACTGTCACGTGGGAACACCGTATATTTCTTTGTTAGTAAAACAGGCGGTAATTCCTATCTTATAAATATTTGAGAGTGTTATTCTTTAGGTGAAAGTTCTAATAAAGGGTTCTATGTTTATGAAAAAAAATTTATGAATTTTGAAAAGATTGCCTAATTTGGGCAATCTCTTCTGGTATAATGAGTTAAGAGATATTAAGGTGGATTTTCAGGAAATTTCGGGTGGAAATTATAGATAATCACAAAACAATATCGCGATTGAATGAAGGGGACGGTGATATTTATGAAGAAGGAACATGAAAAGAAGATTTACTTACTTTTTTTAGTAATGATGCTCGTGCTTGTGGGATGCAAGAAGGAATCAGAGGATGTTATAACGAATGATTCAGCAATCTCTTCGGAACAGGTAGCGGAGAGAGATGAAACGGAAAAAGATGGATTAGAAGATGCAAAAAAGACTGATTCAACTATGGAAGCAGTTCAAGATAAAAAGAGTACAACAGAAGAAAACGATTCAACAAGAGAAACTCAAAGTCAGAATACGACAGAACAGAAAGCAGGGACGCAGGCTACTACAGAAGCGTCAAGACAGGAAAATACAACAACAAACACATCAGTGGCAGAAGCATCTTCGTCTCCTAACACGGAAGCAGTGACAGAGTCAGAATTCGTAGCATATGATCCACAAAATGTTGCACAGCTAGCCAATGCAAAGGTAAAGGCTGCCGGAAAGATATTGGTGCCTGAACATTTGGACGCACTATTAGCAGAAGGTACAATTACGCAAGAAGAATACAATGAGTATTATCCGTATGATGGTATGGAAAATAGTTACTACAGTGTGTTTGTTGAAACGAATCTCCTTGAAGCGTCAACAACCTCCGGTAGAAAACTGGGAAGCGAAGACGCAATCGCTACTTATATCGCCAATATGCTTGCACTGGAAAATGGTTCGTATGTATATGTAGAGTATAGTGGAATATATAATCTGAGCGGAACGGATTTCTATGAGTTTAGATGTTATAGGTGATGGAAAGGGATGCTTTGCCTAATGCCATGCTGATTGCATTTTTAGACAGATTGTATGCTGCCCATGGAGACAGCTTGATGTATAAACCTTGTGGATGCATGGTACATGGTAATACTCCGGATGAGGTGCGTGCAGATCAGGAAGGAATGGAAATTGCTTACAACTTAGGACGTAATATGGCATGGATGGTTCAAGCGTTGCATAGCATGCCGTATATCCGGTGAAGGGATAGGTTTCTGATATTGGTATTGGGGATTATGATATTGTTCGGAGTTGAATCAGTTACGGGATTTTCTCTTGATCGGAGAGAATTCCGGAAAGAAGGATATGCATTGCATTGACAATTACTTGAAAGTGCAATATTTGCACTTTAATATTTGTTAGGTGCAAAAAGTGCACTATTATATATTTGGAAGTGCAAATATGGAGGATTTGAAAGATTTAAGAATTAAAAGAGATTAACACGGCAGGAAGTTGCTTTTTGGGGAAAAGCTAGAGGAATCAAGGGTTGGGGGAGTTTGAAGAGGGATTTTTATACCAAGTTTATACCAATTTTTATGAGTTGGGGCTGTGACATGGTTGAGAAAGCAAGTTAGAATTATGACAGTGCTGAAAAAGAAATCTATGATATACTGTTAAGGAAGAAGAAATTTTAAGAAAAAATGTATGGAGGAGAAAAATGGATTACAATAAGAGGGCAGATTCTGAATTGGCAAGAATAGTGGTTAGCTATATAGGGAGAATTGAAAATCTTCAAGGCATTGTAGGAAGATACTTAGATGGGAATGAGAGTATTTCAGCTGTACAGATACGAAGAGAATATGCACAAATCAAAGATGAATTACGTGAAGATGCTAGACTAGTGAAATTAAAGAAAAATTATCAAGGAAGTGATTTATATAGAGGCGCATTTGTTCCAAGTATCAGTGAGGCTGCCGCGTTTGGATTTTGTGTTCCAATAAATAGTAAGATAGATTTTAGAATGTACAGCACTATTGAAGAGGCACACTATAAATTAACAAAATACCGTTCTCCTGATGAGTGGGGATAATTGCTGTAGAAAAATATAAATGTACGTTCAATAAAGGGAGATAAGATTTATGGGTAAGAAAAAATGTTCGACAGAATCTAAGAAGATACAGGGTCAACAGAGCAATCCAAATGCATCTGTAAGTGTAATTGATGAAAAAACATTGACGCAAGCGATTGTTAAAGCATATCAAATTATTGAGGAAAATAGGAGTTCTACAGAAGAGACCAAACGCTCAAATAAGAAAATGGATAAAGAAAAATGGTACATAAAACTTTTATTCATATTAAATGTATTGTGTTTCCCTTGGAAGATTAATAAAAGATTTACTATTAATAATCAGATTTATGACAGTATTTTAGTATTGTTTGTTTCCTTGGTGTTAGAATTAGTAGGAGCAATTATTTGGTTTATAGGAATATGTGCGATTGGATATGATGTTGTTTTATTGTGTCAAGGTATGGCAGGGGATGTTTTTGTTGGAATGCTGGGGGTTGGCGTTTTATTAATGGTGTTTGGAAGCTTATTCACTTTGGCAGGAAATGAGTTTAGTAAAGTTTCAGACAGTAATAGGATATATGCATATTCAGCAAGTATAATTGCTCTAATTAGTTGTGTTGTGGCAATCGCATCGTTAATCAAGCAAATTATGTAAAAGAAGGAGTGAATAAATGATTAAAAAAACTTCCTACCCAAACATAGACATGCAACGAACCGGAATAAAACTAAAGTACATGCTCGAATCCGCAGGTTATACACCTCGCATAATTCAAGATTATTTGCACTTGTCCTGTGTGCAACCAATTTATCGTTGGTACAAAGGTAAGATATTGCCATCGGTGGATCATCTGTTTATGCTTAGTGAATTGCTGAATGTACATATGGAAGACTTTTTGGTAAAGAAGAATTCAGTGCCGGTGATATACGATATAGAGCAATGTTATTCTCAAGCCACGCAGAAACGATTTATGGCATATTACAAGAGAATATATCAGTCAGTGGCATAGATGGCTTTGGACTAACCGTCCAATGAAAATACTATTGACAAATGATATCCTCTTATCATAACCCGCAAAGGGACAATGATAGGAGGATATTTTTATGACTAATGAAAAAGAAATCGTATTGTTTGAAACCGAGGACAAGAGTGTTTCATTCCCTGTAGAGGTTAGAAATGAAACAGTATGGCTTAGTGCTAACCAAATGGCATCACTTTTTGAAAGAGATGAAAAGACGATTCGTAAGCATGTGAATAATGTCTTTAATGAAGGAGAAGTTGATAAAGAGAACAACACGCAAAAAATGCGTGTTGTAGGTGTAACACAATTAGTTCCATTTTATTCTCTCGACGTTATCATCTCCGTCGGCTATCGTGTAAAATCCAAGCGAGGCGTAGAATTTCGTCGTTGGGCCAATTCTGTATTGAAACAGTACATATTACAAGGTTATGCAGTAAATCAAAGACGCATTCAGCAGTTAGGCGAAGTAATACGTATTATGAAACGCACAGAGAATGAGCTGGATAGCAAACAGATATTGTCTGTCATCGAAAGATACAATAATGCATTGGACTTATTAGATGCATATGACCATCAGACGATGAAACGTCCAAAAGGAAATGAAGCAACTTATGTGCTTACATATGAAGAATGTGTCGGGGTGATTCAAAGTATGAGATTTGGAGATGAATCCGATTTGTTTGGGAGAGAGAATGATGATTCTTCTAAGGGTAGCATTGGAAATATTTATCAATCTTTTGGTGGCAGTGATGTGTATAAATCACTGGAAGAAAAAGCGGCCAATCTTTTGTATTTTGTCACAAAGAATCATAGCTTCTATGATGGCAATAAGCGAATAGCTGCCACGATGTTTTTATATTTCTTGGATAAAAATGATGCACTGTTTAATGAAGGACGGAAACGAATAGAAGACGCAACATTAGTGGCATTAACGATTATGATTGCGGAATCGAGAGCAGACGAAAAGGAAATGATGGTTAGTGTTGTGATGAACTGTATATTATAGGGGAATTTTATTGGACGGCAAATAATTATAATAATTAGGAGGCGACTCTATGAAGGTATTGTTTCAGAGAAAAGGAAGCAAAGTTGATTTTGTGGATTTGACAAGACGAATAATTAGTATTGATGGAAAATTTGTTAATGAGTTAGGAGAAGAAATTCAAGTAGAAGAAAAGCTTTATAAAAGAGAAGCACTTGATGGTTATGAGGAAGATGATTGGTATAAACCTTGGATGGATTATGAAGGTTTGGATGAACCACTTAAGTCAGAGTCTGTTGTAGAACTGATATGTGAGAATGACGATATTTTGGGACAATATGGATTTAAAAACAAAGAGGGGAAATTTGTGATAGAACCACAGTATGCCTATGCTTACGAATTTACAAATGGTTTGGCTGCGGTGAACTTAGGAAGGACATGGTATCGTACAGAAGAAGGGAAAAGGTATTATGAAAATCATTATGGATATATTGATTCAAAAGGACAGACAATAATTGGATTTCAGTATGATGAGGCACATCCATTTAACAAATATGGTGTAGCAGTGGTTTCTGATAGGGAAACAGGATGGAGACTTATAGATCAAACAGGGAAAGAGGTTCGGGGTACAAGATTTTCTTATTTGTCGCGATATTATGAATATAACAATCGCTTTTTAGAATTTTCATATGAACAAAGAATCGGAGAAGAAACGGTTGGTATATATGATACGAAAGAGCGGAAAATCCTTATGGAGCCATCGGCTAGTTCAATTATAGAGTTAGAAGAAGATTACATATTAGTATATGCTCGTAACGGTGAATATGGAGAAAGTGATTTTTGTCAGTACTATATAAATAGTAAAGGTGAAATTATATATCCATGGTTATTCGGAAAAGGATTTGCAATAGTGCTTCAGCCGGATGTAAACAATGTTGCAGCAGTGGCAAATTCGAAATACACAGAACTAATAGGTAATCCAAGAAGTTATTTTTCGCATAATGGGAAGAAGTATGATAGAAAATTTGAATATGGTTTATATTCGTCAAAAGGCGAATACATCGTTTCGCCGGAATACGAAGATATAGAAAAAATAGGGGATAATATTTGGGTATGCTATAAAGATGGAGAAATCTTAGTTGTAGAAACAGAGAAGGGAGATTAAAGGTTTATGAGTCCGGACTGGATTGTGCCGG
The DNA here is from genome assembly GCA_945946715.1 of uncultured Clostridium sp. GTDB lineage: Bacteria > Bacillota > Clostridia > Lachnospirales > Lachnospiraceae > CAG-632. The sequence goes on from CAMEWU010000041.1 coordinate 11,888, forward strand.
AGGAACAGCTTTCCGCTATCATGATGCAAAAGGCGCATATAACAATTACTTTGATGAAATTTATACAGGACCACTTTTTATAGCAGAGAAAATATTGTTGTCACATGAGCCGGTGTATGGATTACCACGGTGCCTGAATATACACGGTCACGACCATAATAATGTGGAACCATATAAAGAAAGATGTAAACACATCAATTTGGCAGCAAATGTATGTGGATATACACCGATAAATCTTGGAAAGATTATCAAGGAAGGTGTGCTTGTAGATATTCCAAGCATTCATCGAATGACGGTTGACAGGGCGAGTGAAAAGAGGAAAAGACATGACAACAGTTAGATTTGCAAATTATCTTAATAGTGAATACCATTATGAATCACTTACAGAGTCTAAACGTAAAGAGTGGTTTGGTTTCATATGCTCATTTAAGGTAAAGCAAAGTCGAAGAATAACTGTGTGATAATAGAACTGTAACTCAAGAACAGTATACATAGAATGTTAGACCGCTTTTTTAATGAGACGAGCGGTCTTTTTGTTTGTGAAATAATAGGGGCCAGTCTACTCGATTATGCAGAGTTAGATCAATTAGTACGGCGCCGGACTTGAAATCCGGCATTCCGAAAGGATATCAGAGGTAGAATAGACTAACTATTAAAAGTCAAGTCGAAAATTGTTTTTTTGAATAAAGTGCAGAAATGCATTTTAGATATATTATAAACTTAGTTAGAATTAATTGAACCTTGAAAACTGCATGACAAAAAGAGCATCGTTATAGGTGCTCAAAAAGGAGTATTGAATTCGAAAAAGCTAAGCTGTTTTAATGTATTGCTGGTTTGTTTTTTCGAGATGATAAATGACCCTAATAAGCTTTTTTACAGAGTGTGATATAGCTACATTGTAATGCTTGCCTTCGGCTCGTTTCTTGGATAGATATTCAGCAAAGGTTGGATCCCGATGGCAGACATATTTGGCGGCGTTGTATAGTGCATATCGCAAATACTTGGAGCCACGTTTTTCCATATGTGCGTAAGCTCCATCCAGTTGCCCTGATGGGTCATTCGGATATATCGGTTACGATGAATGTGTACACACATATCGGCTTCGATGATGTCGAGGAAGAACTGAAACGGATGGAAGAATTCCGAAAGGCACAGGCAGAAATAGAAAAGAAGAATGAGAAACCGATATTGCAGAAGATGTTTAAGGTTGTGTAAAAACAGATTGACAAAAACGAAAAAAATGATAGAATATAATTACCTTTTAGGTAAGAATGTTTGGAGGTGATTACATTCTGTACGTTGAATATGAAGATGAAAAGGTAAAAGAATTGTTCGATGATTTGAATGACGTCAGAGGTTCTAAAAACCTTATGAAACGTGCGATAGGTGCAGAACTCACGAAAGCTGTAAAAAAACGTTATAATCAGATGATTTCTTTTTCTTCATTCTCTGCTCTTCAACAATCCAGAATAGGGAAAATGGAATCACTTGAAGGAGACAGGAAAGGCTCATATTCATTGACTGTCTCTGCAAATTATCGATTGATTATTAAGCCGAAAGCAAAAGACCAAAGTGCAGAAAGTTTAAAAAGATGTGACACTTTTGTCATAGAAGGGGTGATTGATTATCATGGAAAAGGAACTAAA
>CAMEWU010000042.1 GCA_945946715.1 uncultured Clostridium sp.
CACAGGCACTTATCAGCCTGCCAACTGAACCAACTTCCAGAGTCGCTGAAGCAGTTGTTGAAGCAATCCCTGCAAATCCAATAAACATACCGGCAAAAACACCTAAAACCAGCATCTTAAAAATAGACATATTTGCCTTATGAATTCCAATTTCCACAAAATTTCTGGCAATTTCTAATGGTGAATGCATGTACGTACCTCCTCTTATTTTCTGCATACTTCATCGTTAGATATTCTTATGATACCATCCATTCCATAGATTTTAAAGACTCTTCTTTTAATACCTACACGATTCATCATAGCATTAACCCGGAATACTATCTTTCACACACAAGGCCCCCCACCCCACCTGAGGATTAGGAAAATGAAGAAAACCCGGAAGTTCTCTCGCTCCTTTCATTAAATACGCTTTCATTTTTTCTCCATACAAAAAGGGATCATTTCCTTGAAGAATTCCCCATTCCATTAGTAATGCAGCTCCCCCCGATACAAAAGGAGCCGCCATAGAAGTTCCACTTCTGGTAGCATATCCTCCTCCCGGTGCAGCACTGGTTATATCTACCCCTGGTGCCACTAAATCTGGTTTTTGATACCCCATATTCATTCCTCCCCGACCAGAAAATACAGCATAACTGTCTGTCCTTGAATCATATGCTCCAACTGTAACCACTCGATTTCCTGTAGATGGGATTGTCAGTGTCAGTTCCACATTCGGACGTAGAAATTCTGTATTTTCGTTTGTGGCACCCGCAACCGGCAGCCAAATATCATATCTGCCGGACCGAATATTTTGAGGATACAGAAAAATCGTCCAAATCCCTTCTTCAATAAAACTTTGTACAGGAATCAATGCTATATAAATTTCCTGTCTCACATTGTAGGGTGTTGGTTCACCATAATACAGAGAAACATTTGTATCGCCTGCAATCACCGTCTGCTTTCCCTGCATTTGAGAAAAGGGACCTATCATTGTACCGGAGGGTGTCCGTATCCCTATTTCAAAATCATCCCCGTATTCTTTCCATATCTGGAGATTCACACCTGCTTCATAGGGAGAAACGGCAAACTCGATTTCCTGATTCCCGGACTGACGATTTCCCTGATTCCAGATTCCTATTCCAAGATTCCCACTTGCATGTCTTCCGGTATTCCCCTCATTGCCTGCTCCGGCAACAATCACACTCTTTCCTAAATTCGCTACATCCTGCATGTACTGTTCCAACAGACTATTTCCTACATGATCACCATAATTATTACCGAAACTGATATTCACAGCTACCGGCAGTTTTTGTGCCAGGCAATACCGCATTACCCAGTCCATTCCTTGTATCAGTTCTGTGGTTCGAGGAAATCCCTGACTTGTTCCTGATGCCAGCTTTACAATCAATAAATCTGCCTCAGGAGCAGCTCCGGTATACCGCCCGTTGGATGCTCTCCCATTTCCTGCTGCAATTCCGGTAACATGTGTTCCATGTCCCGATAAATCCACCTCCGGTACCAGTTCCAACCTCCGGCTAAGACTATCTGCGTTCAATGCCCGATTAATATCCTCTCTATCATATAACGTTCCTATCTGATATCCATTTGGAGGATTTCCGGGTACTGACTGATCCCACATCTGTAAAATCCGGGTACTCCCATCTGGGTTCCGAAAATCCGGATGTGCATAATCAATTCCGGAATCAATCACTGCAACAACCACTCCTGCTCCGGTTAATGATAACGGTGGCAATTTCACCGGATTTATACAGGAAGCCTGAATTCCTTCTATCTCTTCAAATATTAATGATTTGGGTTTTTCAATTAATTCAATCTCCGGATATTCTGCCAATCGTTCAATCATATTCTCTTGAATTCGTATAATTGCATACTCATTTAGCAGCCTTGTAACCGTTACAGATAAGTCTGTTTCTATAGCAGTCAAGTCTCCAGAGTATTTTATTATTAACTCCCATTCCTGAAATACTTCACTATAGCCCACATCCAAATCCAGACTTTTTTTCCGTTCTTCTTCTGTTAGTTCAAGAGATAACTGAAGCTCAGTGTCGATTTTAGGATTCTCCATTCTATTCCTCTCCTGCTTTACTATTACTATAGTATGCAGGAATCAAAAAATGGAAGCGAATATTCTAAATAATCATTAAACATCCGCTTCCGTTTCTTTCTTAGATTTCTATTCTACATATTTCCCTAAAATCACCTCAATATCCTGCTGACTATAAGTACCTCTTTCATCCGAACGGTATATGGTAACTGTAATCGTATCTCCAGGATTTCTCTGTGCCAAAATTGCTTTGATTTCCGTCATGGAAGAGATTTTATTTCCCTCTACAGCCGTTATAACATCGCCTGACTGGAGCCCTGCATCATCTGCCGGTCCTCCCGCCACAACTGCCAATAAATATACACCTTTCGGCATATTAAAAGAAACTGCATCACTGGTACTTAAATCTTTTCCTTGAATACCCATATAGGCATTTCCTGTTTCTACATTGGCATAGGTACCGTCAATAATACTTTGCACAATTGGCATTGCATCTGAAATCGGTATTGCATATCCCATACCCTCTACATTATTATTCATATTTGTTGCCTTTGCTGAATTGATACCAATTAATTGTCCCTGCAAATTGAATAAGGCTCCTCCACTATTTCCTTCATTAATTGCTGCATCCGTCTGTATCATTTCAATAGCAGAATTATTAATCGTGACAGTCTTATTTAATGCACTAATATAACCAACTGTAACTGATTGACCATATCCAAGTGCATTTCCAATTGCAATCGCCGGTTCGCCTACCCGAGTAGTATCTGAATCACCAAGCTCCGCTAACGCAATACTCTTCAAAGTATCTTCCGATAAATCTGCCTTCTTAACTTCTACAACAGCCAAATCATTTCCCGGATTGGTTCCCACTATAGAAGCTTCCACACTTGTTTCATCAAAAAAACCAACTGTTAAGGATTCCGTTCCTTCTACCACATGATTATTTGTAACAATTAAAAACCGATTATCATCTTCTCCGATAATCACACCAGAACCGCAACCGGTAACCGTTTTCTCAGTAGAACCTCCATAAAAGTACGCATATGGATTCTGGTAAATAGTAGTGCTTGTAATAGATACAATCGATGGCATGACGTGTTCAGCCAAATCAGCAATATCATACACCTGACTATCTTCATTTAGCGATACATGAATTGTCTGAGTTCCACCTAATTCCACCTCTGTTTCTTCACTTTTTGTTTCGGATTCTTCTTGCACTCCTACTGTTTTTTCTTCTTCTGAATGTCCAGATATGGTTTCCGCTACATATTCAATACCTGATTTAACACCTGTAAAAGATACTCCGGCCAGAATGCCAAATACCAATCCGCTGGCTGCGATGATTCCTAATTTCTGTACAAATTTTTTCATATCAACATTCCTTTCCTTCTATTGTTATGTTTGTTACTTCATTCATACTATTTCTGAATTGCATTTATCATAGGTAGAAATTGTGATAAATGTGTGTCAAATGTATTATGCTTTTGTGATTTTAGAATCCGGCAATTGCTTTTCCTTTCATCCTTTGATATGCTATTATTCAAACAAAAAAACTGTGAAAGAGGTGTCTGACATGTTTCGCATTTGGGGACGTATAATTAAAGATAATCATTTAATACGGGATTACGTTGCCTGTATTGATAATCCGGACCTTCGCCGCACCCAAAAAGTATATGCAGCTCTGGATGAAATCTGCTATGCTTTTGATTTATCAAAGCCTGTCTGGCTAAAATCCAATCAGGAAGACTTTATTTGTCATGCCCGAACACGTTTTACGAAAGACAATTTTATTGATGCGATTGATTTTGATTATTTAGACTTTTATGTAATAGAAGAAGAGTAGCCGAAGCTCATTCTTATGCATAAGATATCTTATCACTAAGTTGCGGAGGTATTCTTATGCAGCCAATATTGGAACTTGACAATGTCGGTTACACATATCACACCACCGCTGGAGAAACCCATGCCTTGAAAGACATTTCTTTTACTGTCAATCCGGGAGAATTCATATCCATTGTTGGTCCTAGCGGTTGTGGAAAATCCACACTTTTAAATATCATTGCAGGACTGCTCCCTCTGTCACGGGGAGAGCTTCTGATAAACGGTCTGCCAAGAGAAACCTATGAAGAACCTATTGGCTATATGTTACAAAAAGACCATCTATTAGAATGGCGAACTATCTATCGCAATATCACCTTAGGTCTGGAAATTCAAAAGAAATTAACAGATGATGCCAAAGAAAAAATTGATTCTATGCTTAAAACTTATGGACTGTATGAGTTTCGAAATGCATATCCGAGACATTTGTCCGGTGGTATGCGCCAACGTGCTGCATTAATCCGAACTCTGGCATTATCCCCTTCTCTCCTTTTATTAGACGAACCATTTAGTGCCTTAGATTACCAAACACGTTTACACGTAGCAGATGATATTGGCAGCATTTTAAAGCAACAGGGAATTACAACCATACTGGTTACTCATGATTTATCAGAAGCCATCAGTATGGGCGATCGCGTTCTGGTACTATCATCCCGTCCAGGCACCTTAAAAGCGGAATACTCAATTGAATTAAGTGTAGAAAACCGAACGCCTCGTACATCTCGTAATGCACCGGAATTTCGTAACTACTTTAATGCAATTTGGAAGGAGGTAGACAATGCGTGAAATAAAATATCCTCCTAAAAAAACAAAGTCTGCAAACACAATTCTGTCTGTTTCGCCGGAACAGGCTGCATTTCTTCGCAAGCAAAAGCAAACAAGGCTGCAAATTCGTGGAATTCAATGGTTGATTTTTATCTGCTTTCTAATTAGTTGGGAAATATCAGCACATTTTGAATGGATAAATTCTTTTATCTTCTGCAGTCCATCCATCATCGCCCGTTGCTTCTTGGAAATGCTACAGAATGGGGAACTATTGAAACATGTTGGAATTACACTGTTGGAAACTATTATTAGTTTCGCAATTGTTATTCTGGGAAGCATTCTGATTGCGATTCTGCTTTGGTGGAATCAAAAGCTTTCCCAAATTATAGAACCCTACATGGTCATCCTAAACAGTCTGCCCAAATCTGCTCTGGCTCCTATTTTGATTGTCTGGCTGGGTGCAAACTATAAAACCATTATTGTATGTGCTATTTCTGTTGCAATTTTCGGAAGTATTTTGAATATTTATACGGGATTTGTTACTGTAGAATCAGATAAATTGAAACTCATAAAAACCTTAGGCGGAAACCGTTTGGATTGTCTTCGCCTAGTAGTGATTCCAGCCAGCTTAGAAAATATATTAAGTGTCATGAAGGTCAATATCGGTCTCTGTCTGGTTGGGGTTATTATTGGAGAATTTCTGGCTGCCAGAGCCGGACTGGGCTATCTGATTATATACGGAAGTCAGGTGTTCAAAATGGACTGGGTTTTGCTGGGCATTATTCTCCTATGTATCATTGCTATACTGTTATATACTATTTTGCAACAGTTGGAAAAACGAAGAAAGTTTTAAAATCAATATGGGTGCCGCTAATTCAAAGAATCAGGCACCCATATGTCTTTCTATTTACTTTCTTCATTCGCTTCCTCTCTGATTTCATAAAACCACTCTGCATATCGATGATTCGGTTCATATACAACAACCTCTGCCTGCCCTTCCTCTAACAAGATGGCATTGAACATATACTGTTCCACATCTTTTCTGGAATCAACATCTACATCATCTGTCAGCCAGACATAAGCAAGCAATCGGTCATATCGATCATATAATTCCTCATCATACTGCAAATATAACGTATGATAATCTTCCAGATGTTCTTTTGTAAACTCACTGGCTTCTTTTCCTCTTTCTGTGTTTTGTTCTTCATCCCAGTGTACAGATTCTTCACAATTGACACAAAGTAAACGTACTCGCACCTCTTCCCCGGCTCTTTTTACAATAATGGTATCCCCATCTACTACACGTACCAGCGTTACTGCTTCTAATTCTTCATTCTCGTTAACAGCTTTCCATCCAATACGACCTGCAATGCATAGAATTATGACTGCCAATACCAATAAAAGAAAATACCACGGCTTGTGTCTTCCGATATTCCTCTTTTTCCTTTTATAAGTTTTTTTCTGCCTAATGGCACGATTGATTGTCTTTTGTGTCTCTGTCAATTCTTGTAATTCTGATTTCATATTATTTCTCACTCACAACCATACTGATAATATATCTTAGCCAGTTCCCGTAGGCTTCGATAATCCTCACAGGCTGCCAGTTCTCTCGCCGAATGCATAGCAAGCATTGGAATTCCCACATCTGCTCCCTGCATCGGCAGGACTGCTGCCAGAATCGGCCCTAAGGTCTGTCCTCCCGGCATACCGGAACGGTTCACCTGTTGCTGACAAGGAATTTCTCCAATACGACACAATTCCTTAATCACTGCCGATGCCTCACTATCAGACAAATACCGCTGGCTGGCACTGGTTTTGATGACTACACCTTTTCCCAAAGGAACCTGATTGGTTGGGTCGCTTTTCTCCGGATAGTTTGGATGATGCCCCTGCGCCCCGTCCATGGAAAGTAAAAATCCTTTTGCCAAAGCATCTCTCCATTCCATTGCATTTATTCCCAGTGAAATTCCCAGTTTTTCCATCACTTGCGGAAGCAGAACAGAATCAGCCCCCTGCTTAGAACGACTGCCAATTTCTTCATTATCAAACATAGCTGCCACTGCAATATTGGAATGCTCCTGCCCGGTCAGATACTCCATTGCTTCTACCAATGCAGCTACAGAAGCCAGATTATCAATTCTTGGTGCACAAATCATCTCCTGATGTAAACCTACTAGTTCCGGTGCATCCGTATTATATAAATATAAGTCAAAATCCAATAGCTCTTCAGCAATCATTCCAAATTCCTGTTCTAAATATTCCTTCAGAAAATCCTCTGATTCCTGTAAGCCAAAGATTGGCATCATTTCCTGCTGGATATTCATTTCTGCCTTCTCTCCACCCTTTGCTAAATGCGGTGCCAAGGAAGGAATCACGCAAATCGCCTGCTTCGATTCAATAAATCTTACCTGCGGATGAAATGCATCCGTTCCTTTTAATACCACCTTTCCGGCTATGCCCAATGGGCGGTCAAACCAGGTAGACTTTAATAAACCTCCATAAGGTTCTACATTTCCACGTACATAGTAATTTCCCGGAAGTTTAGGATTTGCTTTTATTTTTAGACAAGGCGAATCCGTATGGGCTGTTGCGATTCGAATACCGGAATTTGCATTGTTATATTTCTGCCCTATACTGATTGCAATCAGCATAGAAGGAAAAGGATTCATCAAATAATTATTTCCCACTTCTATTTCCCATGGCCTTCCATATTCTAATTCCTGAAATCCTGCCTTTAATAACCGCTCCTTGCAATGTGTCACTACGTGAAATGCAGAGGTTCCCTTTTCTATGATTTCTTTGAATATTTCCATTTCTTTGATTGTTTCCATCTTTTCACCTTCTTTTCTATGTCTGCCAGCTCTAACATCACCCGTTTACAATCAAAATCCGAGATTCCATTCTGACTATAATTGGCTGCTTCTAACAGTTCTGCTAATGTCATTGTATCCCAGTTCCAGTCTTCCAGATTCTCTGACATAAAAGTAAGCTGTTTCTGGTAGGTCGGACATTGTGCATATGCTTTGCTTTTCTTTCTCATTCTATCACTAATAATATGATAATATGCTATCACATTCTCATTTCCGTTTTCGGTATGCCACGACTGATATTCCCGATATCTTTGATATCCTTTTCTGCCCATATAGAATAAAAACAGACAAACCAGTACCACCATAAATCCAATCCAGATTCCCTGAATGTCATCCAGATCCAGATTCATAGTATTCATGTAAAATTCCGAATCAGCCGTATCTTCTTCATTACTATTGTTACCATTTCCAAAAATATCCCAGAAACTCTCTGCAGCTTCTTCCGGCTCAACTGCAGCAGTCGTCACTTCTTCACAAGTCCACCAGCTGACATCCGGATTTATCGTACTGGTCTGATACACCTCTACCCATGCATGGGCTCTGGCATCTGTTACTTCTACTTCGACTACACCGGTTTCTCCCAGTTCAGAGTCTCCACTATAAAAGTCATTATAATCCATATAATCCAACAGCTCACCATTCATAACGTCTTCATAAGTGATAACATAACCTTCTACATAACGTGCCGGTATACCATTATACCGATATATCATAGTAGCTGCTGTTGCAAAATGAGCACAATATCCTTTCTTTTTTTCCAAAAACCAGGTAACAAAATCCTCATCTCTTGGGGTTCTGCCAGGACGGGTGGTATAGGAAAATTCCCGTTCAAAATAATCCTTTACTTTCTGAATAATAACTTCCTGACTATCTCCTTCTACTATACCTGCTTCTTCACTGGCTCTGGCAACCGCATCATAACACTCCGCCGGTACATCCAGATAGAAAGCTTTCGCCTGCTGTTCTAGCTGCCTTACCTTCTCATCATCTGCAAAACAATCAATATTTTGCTTACTTCTGTCATAAGGAAAAAAAACATAATCTGCCCATTCATTTCTTGTAATTCTTCCATTTATGATATTCAATGGACCATATTCTATTGTATCACTTCCCCATTTAGTATCGGACAAAAGATATCTGTAGAAAACCGAATCCTCATTGTAAAAAAAAGATGAATATCCAGAACGACTATCTGTTATATATGTGTAGTAAGGAACATATGGATAATTTTCATTAGCACCCACATTCCGAATCTGTATCTGCCCCTCACTGCCAGAACAAGTATCATCTTGAATAGTTGTCGCATATACGCGTTTTAACGTACTTGCTTCTACATCATATCCATATTCTAAACATTCCTTGCCTTCCTGTTCCGCCACAAAATTAGAAGCATTATTCTGAAGCAAGATACTATAATATGGATTATCTTCTTTTTCTTCATAGGTCAGCCAACGAGATTCTTTTGATACATAATCCACCCCTACAAATCCCTTCAAATACACCGGTTCATAACTGTATGGGGCAAACCGAACTACCAAATCCGTCTGATAATCCGGAGTAACAGAAGCAACTCCACCTAACTGACCACCACTGATACCTCCCGTTGCATCATAGCGGTTAAATACGGAAAAACCTCTGGTAGCTATCTGCTGTACCATTTCCTCTGATTCTTCCTTATATGGATTCTGTCGGTACCGCAACCGAAAGGTATCCTTATTTCCTGCAACGGAAGTAATTCCATAAAGTAATAATACTACTGCCGCAAATACTCCAATCGTTTCCAGCATGGTTGCTGCATCCTGCACATACCAGATTCGAAGCTTCTTTCCCTTCTTATCTTTCCATTTATAATCCCTGTGCTTTCTGTCCATGCCATAAGCACCACTGCTCCGAATGGACCAGACTGCAAGATATCCTGCTACCATAAGAATAACATAGAATGCATCTGGTTCCAGTCGAAAGTACAAAGGTACAATCCAAAACACCCCGGTCATTACCAGCAAAAACCAAACATTCATGGTTCGAGATACAATAACATTTGCCACAATCATCATTACAACGCCAAAAAAAACTGTTATAATGGAAACTGCCAGAAGTTCATTATCTACTCCGATTTCATAATACTGCATACCAGGCAAATCAAAATAATCTTCAACAGTTTCAAACACCAGATTGACAAGCAAATAGTATCCACTATTAATATATGGCTGCAACCACCGTACCAAAAAGAAAAAGATTACCAAAAACACCACATACACTGCATCCATAATCCAGCCCCGGTAATAAATAGTAGTAAACAATAAAGCCGCAGCAAACAAAAGGATAGCAGTTGGCAATACATAGTATTCTGCACCAAAACTGCTTAAAAAGCACCCCAGACAGCCAAATACCACACTAAATACCAAAATGCTTTTTACCATACAGTTCTGAAGCCAGTTGCTGGTTTCCATCTGCAATGGCTGTTTCATTATAATGCCATCGGATAATGCAATCTCTATATTTGGTTTTTTCTTACGTTTAAATACCATAATAAACTCCTGCCTGTATTCCAAAATCCATAAAGGCTTCACCGGTTCCGCTATTTCGGTCACCTACCCACAGGAATTGAATTTCATTTCCGCGAATTGCCTGTAGCATTTCTCTTCCAAGCGTATGTTCCTCATACAATTCCTCGTAAAACATCATACGGAATCCTTCATCTAACTGTTCCGCTGTATCTGCTTTCCAAATCATTAATTCCTGCATTTTCTTACTCCACCAAACCAAGGAAACCGGTAAATGGTTCTGATGCATGAATTTTACAATTCCATAAGTACAGTCAAAGACCTCTTCCGATAATCCATTCCCATTATCATGCAATTCAATTAATAAAAATAATTGCTTAGAGGACATACTTATCCGTTCTTTAACCATAAGAATATCCTTTTTTACAGAAAGCTTCCAATGAATATTCTGCATTTTGTCACCAGGCTGATACTCCCTTACATCCTGAACTTCAGAAAAATCTGTACCTTTTTGAGTACTTTCTTCTACTTCTTCCATCCCCAGAGTATATCCATTTAAGTCCGTTTCTATCTCTACCTGTTCCTCGGGAAGTACAACTGCTACATAAGGTTCCGGAAAGTTCTTACGAAAAGTAACAAAACCTAAAAAATCCCCCAAAACTACCTTCTGTATCCGAAATTCAATATTGCCGCATTTCGACACTGTAACCGGATAGGTAACTGTTTGCCCCTTTTTTCCACGAATAGGAACCCGGATACTATGCAGTCTGGTTGTCCCATATAACAGATTTGTTACAGATATTTCAGCCTGACAGTTCATCACACCCAGCCAGGTAGGATTCAACAGCTGCAAGCGTATAAAAAACTCCTGTCCTTTGTGCATAGATTCATAAGGACCTTCCCAATGATAATCCAAGCGATTTGCCACCCATTTTGTTGCAACAATACTGAATATTGGTAAAAAGACCATGACTACCATAATTGCCAGATTTAAAAAACTATGAAAAAACCATAGTAAACATCCATTTATGGCAAATAAAATTAAATATCCAACTATACGAAAAATTCGTTTTATCATATCCTATATACCCTTAATTTGCACTTAGGTTCTTGGTGCTTCCACACTATTAAATATCTTCGTCAAAACCGCTTTTGTATCTAACCCTGCTGCCTTTGCCTTCGTGCTTAATTTTACCCGATGTCCCAAGGTATCATAGAAGACTGCTTCGATATCCTCCGGTGATACAAATTCGCTTCCCCGCATAAAGGCAACTGCCTTTGCCATACGAAGTAAAGCGATGCTGCCTCTTGGACTGGCACCCAGCATAATGTATTCACTTTCTCTGGTTTTCTCCACCAACGTAGTAATATATCCATAAATCATTTCATGGACATACATCTCATTGACTTTCTTTTGTAATTCGCTAAATTCCTCTCTGGTAATCACTGCTTTCACATGGGACAGAGGTTTCGCCGCATTTCCTTTTAAGATTTCCACTGCGTCTTCATGTGACGGATAACCCATAGACAGGCAAACCATAAACCGATCCAACTGAGATTCCGGAAGCATCTGCGTACCGGCAGAACCAATGGGATTCTCCGTTGCAATAACAGTAAATGGAACCGGTAATTGCCTGGTAACACCATCAACTGTAACATTGCCTTCTTCCATGACTTCCAGCAATGCTGACTGAGTCTTTGGTGATGTCCGGTTAATCTCATCCGCCAGAAACAAATTGCAAAAAACAGATCCCGGCTTATACTCAAACTCTTTTGCCTGATTGTTATACATAGAAAATCCTAATATATCACTTGGTAATACATCAGGTGTAAACTGTGTCCGCTTATAATCCATAGACATAGACTTTGCAATGGTCATAGCAAGCGTGGTCTTTCCTACCCCCGGAATATCCTCCAGTAAGATATGACCTTCTGCCAGCATAGCTGCCAGAACCTTGCGAACTACATCTTCTTTTCCCTTTACCACCTGATTAATTTCTGCTTGTATTTCATCAATTTTACTCATATCTTCCTCCTTACATGACAGGTTAATTTGATTTGTTATCTTTCTCTTTATATTACATTTTGCATCATATTCTTTCGATTTTGGGTAGAAATCCCTTACTAAGTATGCTACCATATTTTCAGTAAATAATATAGTTCTTTCTGGGAATATTTTCGTCATTTATGAACATATAAGAATGCGTTTTGATAAGGAGATTTTATGCTAGCAGCCACTACACCTGATATTAAAACATTTATGAATCACTTTTTGACAGGGACAGATTTTGATCGTTTTTTACTGTGTGAAGCCACCATTATGACCGGTTCTACCTATATCATTGACGGTCACATTAACAAGGATTTCTACGATACTGACGATGAACATTTAGAACCCAACCGTATCTATCAATACTGGGAGGAGTGTAAGCCTTTGGCGTTCCAAATGATTAAAGGCTCCCGGACGCCCCTTGCCATGAAAATTGTATTAATGTTGGCGCCTTACAATGTAAAAGCTTTTTTAGACCGTTATAATATTCCTTTGACACCGGAGCAGATAGCCGGCTTATACTTAAACATTCGCTATGAGCATGGAGAATTAACCTTATCCTCCGGTACTGCACTGACAGTCTTTACCTTAGATAAAACTGTGGAACATATGTGGGATGAAATGCTGATTCAGTTTTTCAAAAAACAGGAAATTGCATTAATTATAAATTAAAAATCCGTCAACCTCTGATATCATTCTATCAAAGATTGACGGAAAATAAACGTACAATAAGAAAAGCTTCAATACATGAATTGCTTTTTTACTTTGCTAAAATACCAAGAATCTCATTGCTTCTTGCAATAAATTTCGTCATTGCTTCCGGCTCTAACGGCTGATGTGCTATCATAGCAAGGTCATACAACTGCTCGCAGATGGTATTGGTATGCTCTCCTTCCGGATTTTCCAACACATACTGTACTAAAGAATTATTTGCATTCAATACCAAGGTTGCACCACCGGCACCACCAAACATAGCCGGGTCAAAGCCACCCATGTTGTACATCCGCATCATATCCTGCATTCTACGGCTGTCCTCTGACTCTGTAATCATAGAAGAAACATTGGCATTCTTTAATTTCTGAACCTTTACCTCCAGCTTATCATTGTTCAGTGCTTTACGGAAAAGTTCCGTCAGCTTCTCTGCATTTGCCTTTGCTGTCTCTTCATCTTCTTCTGCTTCCTCTACAAAATTGTTAGACAAATCTGAATCAATTCGTAAGAAATGTACATTCTGGTTCTTCTGCTCCAGATGTGTGATAAATGGTGTATCAATGTTAGTGGTCAACAGGATTGCATCCATTCCCTCTTCCTTGAACATATTCACATATTGGGACTGTTCCTTCATATCCGTTACATAGAATACCTG
>CAMEWU010000043.1 GCA_945946715.1 uncultured Clostridium sp.
TGACGATGGACATCCGGCTGGCGTTTCAAGGTTTCATTCCATGATTCTACCACCTGCCTGCTGGAATCCCAAAGAGTTCCGTCTAAATCAAAAAGAATTCCCTGTTTCACAATTAAGTACCTCTCTCTTCTATATTCATACTGATGTGTTTATTGTTGCCAATACTTTGATATTTCATCCTTATAATCACATTGTTTTATAATAGCATAATAGTCTGCTCTATACCAAAGATAGCATTTACCAGATTCTGTACAAACTGAGAGTTAGGATTAATATAGGTTCCATAAATAACAATCCAGCCAGGTATCCCTAAAATAATGCTGATAATTCCTAAAACAATAGCAACAATTGCTCCTGCCGGTCTGGTTCCATTGGGACGTTTTGCTTTTATACCCATAACCAATCCCACAATTCCCAATATCATTCCAAAGCCAATGACAGACATTGGAAATCCGGCAACGGAGGCAACACATGCCAAAAATGCCTGTTTTTCAATCTTCTTCAATTGTTCCTGTGCACTTCCCTGATAAGGATTGATTCGCTGTGTTATTTTTACAGACTGGGATTTTTTACTCATTCCATCTGCCTCCTATTATACCTGCTTATTTTCACTATCTATGATATGAAACTGTCCAATCAGAGGCAACTCCTTAGCCTTCCCCTGCGCTGCATTTATAATTCCTATAACCGCAAATGCCAGCATAACCAGATTTACCAAAGAACCAACAATCCCTGCCAACCAGCCAAGACGCAAAGTCCCCAGAATACCGCCTACAATACCTGTTGCCGCATTTAAAATCAATCCTGTCAAAAATGCTACCATTCCCTGATTTGCATGAAATTTAGCAAATACTGAGTCCTTGGCTGCCAAAAGCGGAACAAAAAACAGAATACTCAAATAACTAAGAATTCCATACACTTTATTATTCTCTGCATCAGCTACATCTACGGGGATTTCCCGGGTATCAAAAAATTCATTCATTTTCTTTTCCTCCTATGAACACAAACTACTATCATTATATCTATTCTTAAATCCAGCGTCAAATAAAAATAAGGCAAAGCTTAACGCCTTGCCTCATTTTTATAACTTTAATTCTTACTTGTTAAACCAGTTTAATCCACCAATTAATGGAAGCTCAGGATCTGCATCCTCCTGGCAAATCTTAACAATTGCGATGATATCAAAAACTAAAGTGATTAATGTTCCAACTACAGGAATGATGCTAACTAAAATTAAAATCAAACCCTGTGTTAAACTTGAACTAATCTCACTCTTGTCCTGAGTTGTCAGCAATGCGATTAACCAAAATACAATCTGTGCCGGTGGAATAAAACAAAAAAGTCTTGCTGTTTTTGTTGTCATTCTAATATCCTCCTCTCAATATTAAAAAGCACTTAATATAATTAATATAGCATTATGTAATTATATTGTCAATTTATTACTTAATAATATGAATCTTACCAATCAATGGAACTTCCTTCTCTTCTTCCTGAACGGCAGCAATCAGACCCATAATCCAGCATACCAGCATAAAGATACTCCAAGCACCGCCAACAATCCAGCCTACAACCGGAATAACAGTTACTATACCGCCTGCTATCTGAAACAAGAAAATAACCAATGCCTGATTGATATGGAACTTTGCTCCTTCTTTATCACCTGCTAAAAAGGCAATCAAAAGACCAATCCATGTTAAATAAGCTACAATACCTGTTGTTTTTGTATCCATTTTCTAATCCTCCACTCTTTTTTCTCTTCTCTTTTTTATCTTGTTTTAAACAACCAATGTAAAGAATATCACAATTTCATATAAAAATCAATACGCTTTCCTTACTTTTACTTATTTTACATACTTTTTTCTCATGAATTTTATTCTTTCGCTCTTTTTATTTACTTCAAATTTATCCTCAGAATTTATTGTTTTTTTCTTATTTATTAGGTATAATATATCAGTTGTGACAAAATGAAAGAAATCAAGGAGGACCTTTTTATGACAAATATAACCGGAGTAGAAGCACCAATTGAAAAATATGCCGGTATTCTGGCTCATCCCACATCCTTTCCCAGCCCTTATGGAATTGGTGATTTGGGAGACGGTGCTTACCGTTTTATCGATTTTCTGGGAAAATCAGGTTTAAACCTCTGGCAGGTACTGCCCTTAGGTCATACCGGATTCGGAGATTCTCCTTATCAACCTTTTTCCTCCTTTGCAGGGCAGCCTTTGATTATCAGTATTGATTTTCTGAAAAAGGTACATTTACTACATGATAGTGATTTTAATGAAATGCCTGAATGGAATCCTGTAAAAATTGATTATGGTGAATTAATTGAATTCAAAACCTCTTTATTACATCTGGCCTATGACCGTTTTCAAGATGTAAGTATTACAGATGATTTTACCGGTGACGATTTTCTCATGGAAGAATATCAGAATTTTTGTGAAAATACCTTCTGGCTGGATGATTATGCATTATTTATGGCAGGCAAAGATTATCATGATGGGGCACCATGGTATCTCTGGGAAGATTCCTTAAAGCACCCGACAGCCAGACAAAAAGCCGGATGGATACATAAATTGGAAAAAGAAATGGGCTATTATAAATTTATCCAGTTTTTGTTTCACCATGACTGGATGGCTCTGCGTACATATGCAAATGAAAAAGGAATCAAAATCGTAGGAGATATTCCTATCTTTGTTGCCTGGGACAGTGTGGATGTGTGGAGCAATCCACAATTGTTTAAATTGGATTCCAAAGGGTATCCAACTGTAGTTGCCGGTGTTCCACCGGATTATTTCAGTGCTACCGGACAGCTTTGGGGCAACCCACTGTACAACTGGGAGACTCATACCAAAACCGGTTATCAGTGGTGGATTGACCGTATCCGGTATCAACTGAGTTTGACTGATTTTCTGCGAATTGACCATTTCCGTGGATTTGATAAATACTGGGCAGTACCTTATGGCGATGAAACTGCCATCAATGGTAAGTGGGAAGAGGCTCCCGGTGTTAATTTCTTCACTACTTTGGAAGCAACCTTAGGTTATAATCTGCCAATCATTGCAGAAGACTTAGGTGAAATTGACCATTCAGTAGTAGAGCTGCGAGACAAGTTTAGTCTGCCCGGCATGAAGATTCTCCAATTTGCATTTGAGAATCCGGAGGAAAATCATTTTCTGCCTCATAACTTCACACGGAACTGTGTATGCTATACCGGAACCCATGACAACGATACTACACTTGGCTGGTATAATCATGCTTATGAAGCCTCGAAAGACAAAATACGTCGCTATTATAGTACCGATGCCAGTGATATTTGCTGGGTAATGATTCGTTCCTGCTTTTCTTCCGTAGCAAATATGGCTATTGTACCAATGCAGGATGTCCTTTGCCTGGATTCCTGGGCAAGACTAAATACGCCGGGTGTTGCAGAAGGAAACTGGAGCTGGCGGTTTACAGATGCAGATTTAAATGATAAATTAGCAGCAAGACTATTTGAAACAGCAAAACTCTATGGCAGATAGGAGGATGTAATGAAAACCAATTTTCGTTCCATATTGTGCATACTCTTTGTTGCACTCTTTTTGATTTTTTCCATGCCATTGCACCTTGTTCTCTGGCTAATAGGAAAAAAGAAACCTATGACAAAATACAGAGTTTCTTATAAAGTAATCCGATGGGCATTTTCAACTGTTTTTTGGATTACAGGAATCAAAACCAATGCGATTGGCACAGAAAATATCCCAACTGATACACCGGTTCTGTTTGTCAGCAACCACCGTAGCAATCTGGATATCCTGTTAATGCAAACCACTGCCGGTGTTCCGGTAGGATTTGTTGCAAAGAAAGAACTTGGCAAGATTCCATTGCTGGGTTTCTGGATGTGTGACATCGGATGTGTATTTTTAGACCGTGCCAATATTAAATCAGCGGTAAAAAGTATCTCAGAAGGTGTTGAACATATTGAGGCAGGTTGTTCCATGTCCATTTGTCCGGAAGGTACCCGCAGCCACGATGGAGAAATGAAAGATTTTAAGGATGGCAGTCTTAAGATGGCTACTAAAGCCAATGTACCAGTCGTTCCGGTTGCTGTTATTGGCACAGACGACTGTCTGGAAAATAACGAAGGTTTCAAAATAACCAAAGGTATTATGACTATAGCTTACGGAAAACCAATTCAACTTGCAGACCTCAGTCCGGAAGATAAAAAACATCTGGGGGCATATACCCAGAGTTTTGTAAAAGAATTATACGAAACGAATCTACCAGCACATACTGCTTTGCAGCAGAACAATAAATAAGGAGGGAAGGAATATGAATCACATAAATCCTTGGATAATTATCGGTATCGTTCTTGTTATTATTGCCATCGGTATGGTGGTATTATACTTTTGGGGACAAAAAATGCAGAAAAAGCAAATGGCACAAAAAGAGCAAATGGCAGAAGCAGCACAACCTGTCACCATGTTAATTATTGATAAAAAATTTATGAAAATGAAGGATGCCAAATTGCCGAAAATTGTTATGGAGCAGACGCCAAAGCGGTATCAGAATTCTAAGATTCCCGTTGTAAAAGCAAAAGTAGGTCCACAAATACTGACATTGATTGCAGATGATGCTATTTTTGATGAACTTCCAACAAAGGGCGAGGTTAAAGCTATGGTAAGCGGTATCTATATTCTAAGTGTTAAGAATGTACGTGGCAAAGTTGAACCTGCTGACCCAAAGAAGAAATCCAGCTGGGGAGCCAAACTTCGGAAAAAGCAGAATGAATATCAAAAACTGCTTGTAGAAGAAGAGAAAAACAAAGAAGCTGAAAAAGTTGCAAAGGCCCGTGCAAAAGCACAAAAAGAAACCGAAAAGAAGATAACAAAATAAAACACTATTTTGATTTTTCATGGCAGGAACCGGTATAGGGGCATCCATAACAATCGCCTCCGCACTGGGACTTGCCTTTCTTTTTATCTGAAACTAATTTTATAATCACTGCAACAACTGCGACTGCGACCAGAAGACAGATTACTACTGAACCAATTACAGATAGCAAAGCAATAACACTTACCATACTCATTGTAACTGTACCTCCTTATATCGGCTAATATAATGGGTTCTGAAATATATACATTTTCTCATCCGGATCTTCCAAGTAGTTTGGTAGCCGAATCACTCGTTTTTGCTTCCAACACATTTCCCGGATAATCTTTAGATAATCATCGGACACATAATACAAAATCAGCGTCACAACCCGGAAATGCTCATCAACGGACTGCACAATATTTTCCAGAATGGTTGCAAAATGTTCCGGCGAACAGGGATTGAAAAAGTAAAATACATTATCCTCTTTGGATACAGCGTAATGCTCTGCTTTCATATGATACAAATCTATCATTTCTTCCCGTTCCCTAAACCGCACGGAATAGTATGCTTTATTATCCTCCAGTTGTTGAAACAGCTCCGGATCATGTTCCACCCCTTTGGTCTTGCATAGATAAAAATTATTAAAAAAGAACAGGATGCGACCCTTTCCGCATCCGAAATCCACCACACAGTCCGTCGGTTTAATTCGAAGCTGTTCGCACACTACACTTAAAGCATCATAAGGAGTAACCTCATATCGGTTATATTCTTCCGGAACCCCTTCCTCTTCCCATTCCTCTTCCTTTGTATCTATCCCGAGAAATGCATCATACATTCGTTCATAATCATACTCCAGCATATAACCCCTTCTTTCTTTTAGCCCCATTTACTCTTCAACCTGCAATACCTGTTTCAGACTATTCCTGTGCCGCAATCCGAATTAAGATTTCATTTTCAGATGAATAATTAAAATTAATATCCAGCACATATTTGATATGTACTTCCATATACCGTTCTTCTTCCAGTAATGTATATTCCATCGTAGTAACATTCACTGTCATAGGACCTGCCGGTGTAGAATAATAAGTAGAATTGCTGGAACCGGGATGGAATAACAACTGGGTATTCACTCCCCCTTTTTTGGTCATTTCAAAAAAGGTTTCATCGAATTTCAGCGTATTCCGTACAATGGATTCTTCCCCCTCCGGCATTTCCTCATATGTCAGAAAATGATGTCCGTTCCGTTTATAATAATTTGCCACCGTTACCAGCTCAATGCTATCCGACTGGGAATCTGCAAATTGACTGCCGATAATCGATAATAATACTTGCTTTGTCATATCTGCCTCTGATTTCTATCTACCTTTGCCACTACCGTGTTTATCAACTAATAACTTTCAATATCCACTACCATTGCCTGTTCCACATCACAAGGAAGTACTTTTGTGGCGAAATTTCGAAACTTATCTACTCCATCGCTGACATAGTATTCATATTTTGCAGCATCACCGGACTGATTCAGCAACTGCTGCTCAGCTAACATTACTTTCAGACTTTTAGCAGTTTCATATGCAGGATTTACCAAATTAACTTCCGGTCCCATATATCTGCTGATTGCATTCCGTATCAGTGGATAATGCGTACACCCAAGGATTAATGAATCAATCCCATATTCTTTCAATTCATGCAGATAACGTTCAATCACATCATCTGTAATCCGATCCTCCAGAAGTCCTTCTTCTACCAGCGGAACAAATAATGGACAGGCTCTTGCTACTACCGTTATTTCCGGATTTATATTACGAAGATATTTGGTATAAATACCACTTTTTATAGTACTTTCAGTCCCAATGATACCAATACTATTGGTCTTTGTACTTTCCGCTGCCATCTTGGCACCCGGTTCCACAACTCCGATAATCGGAACTTGGATTTCCTGTTTGATTTCATCCAATGCCAGTGCACTGGCGGTGTTACAGGCAACAACAATTGCTTTTACTTCTTTCTTCTGCAAAAAATGTACAATTTGTCTGGAATATTTTAGTACGGTTTTCTTGGATTTGGAACCATATGGCACTCTGGCGGTATCCCCAAAATATACCATATTTTCCCCCGGCAGCTGACGCATCAGTTCTTTTACAACTGTCAGACCTCCAACCCCGGAATCAAATACTCCAATTGGTGATTGTAAACTCATTTCCGTTTCCTACTTTCTTCGTTGGTAAGCCAATGCAATTATCTTTGCAACCAATGTATGTATATCCAATCCTTTTGCTTTCCAAAGCATCGGATACATACTGATACCTGTAAAGCCCGGTAAGGTGTTAATTTCATTAAATATTACCCGGTTGGTATCCTTTTCCAGGAAGAAATCTACACGGGATAACCCAAATCCATCCAGAGCTTTAAAAATAGCAACTGCAGTCTGGCGGATTTCTTCCTCTTTTCCTTCCGGCAATTCCGGTCCGATAATGGTCTTGGAAGCCGCATCATTGTACTTGGCGTCATAGTCATAGAATTCTGCTGCCGAAAGAATTTCACCAACACCGGAAGCCTCTACCTCACTGCCGCCCAGAACTGCACATTCCAATTCCCGTCCGACAATCGTTTCTTCTACTAAAATCTTTTCATCATGCTTTGTTGCTTCTACAAAGGCTGCCTTCAATTCTTCCTGATTGTGTGCCTTAGAAATACCTTTGGATGAGCCCGCATTGGAAGGTTTTACAAATACCGGATAATCCAGTTTTTCTTCTACCCGTGCAACCATCTTTTCCATATCTTCCAATTCACTTTTACGTACTGCTACATACGATGCCTGAGCAATACCCAGAGTGTCTACTACTATTTTCGCATACAATTTATCCATTCCCAGTGCAGATGCAATTACACCGCAACCCACATAAGGAATCTTTGCCAACTCCAATAACCCTTGTACCGTTCCGTCTTCCCCATATAAGCCATGCAATACCGGGAATACTACATCTACCGGAATACACTTTGTACCTTCAGAGCTAATACAAATAATTTCCTTTCTGGTTGCATCCGGTGAAATCACTGCTGTGGTTGTACTATTGGTCCACGTGCCACTTGTAATGTCTTGTGCGGAAGAAACCAGTAACCAATGTCCCTCCTTTGTAATTCCAATCCGAACAATATTATATTCCTCGGAATTAATTGCATTCATAATCGTAACTGCTGATATACAGGAAACCTCATGCTCTGAGGACTGTCCTCCAAAAAGTACAGCTATGGTTTTCTTTTCCATGGATGTTATCCTTCCTTTATCTATTTTTATTCATTGTATTCCTGAAATCCGGCATTGGATACCAACTGCCGGATTTCTTTCCATAATTAGTATAAGTATACCGCAACCAATGAAAGAAGTAAAGTTTTGAAACGCCCCTATTCTTTTTCAAACAAAATGTCCCAAAGCAGACTGCGATATTCAATCTGTGTATCTTCCGATGGACAAATCAATATCTCCTCATATTCTTCCGGTGTCAGCACCCGCTGTAATTCCTCTTTCCCATCTGCAGCAACCACACCTCCTGCTGTATCTACAAAACAAAGTCCCGGATACATGACACACCACCAGTTTCCTCCATTCTTTTCTCCGATATCCACACGCAAAGCCTCGTATTCTCCTGCCGGAAACCGTAAATCTCCATAGTCTTTCATGGGGAATTCTTCCTCTGTCAAATATGCATGGATTTCATAATCATATCCTGCCTCTTTCATGACCCGGATTCCAATCGCTTCTATTTCAGAAAGCTGTTCTTCCATAATGGTTTCTGCCTCTTCTCTGGATTCTGCTTCTGCCAGTTTGGGTTCCAGTTCTTCTAATATGGCATCTCTTACCAATTGCTTTAATGCCTGGTCTTGTTCTGAATCAGAATTTGCCCGAATATGAAACCGAATTACCTCCTCTGCAATATCTTCTACGGAACTTTCTGTATCATCCAATGTAAGCTCTCCATATACATAACCGGATGTTCCAACACCATCCTCATCATGCAGCATAGCTTCTATCTCCTGTAACTGTTTTACAGACTGTTCTGACACTTCCTCCGCCCGTTCCTTTAATGTCTGATACTGATGCAGAGTATAAATTCCAAGACCTCCTACAATCGGTGCAATCAATAGTGCCGAAATAGCAGTTTTATAAATATCCATTTGATAACCTCCATTCTATATGGAGATTATTACCAATTTAATGACTTTTATTCTTCAGCCAATCCCCCAACGTTTCATTCTCCTGTTCCCCAACCGGAAGATTCTCCTGATAAATAGGAGTGGATAACACAGCCTGTGTCTCCTCTCTGATATTTTCTAACACCTCTCCGGCTTTCTCCGGTTCATATAGTTCTTTCTCCAGATAAATACCTTGCAAATGAGAATAATCCAAGGTTCCTCCCGTGTACCGTTCATATTCCCGGTTAATGTCCTCAATCGTTTCAGCAATCATTGTATACTCCCCTTCTTTCGAATCATTTTCACTACTTTTTTCTGTTGATTGCTCTTGCATATCCGTATTCATATAAGCTTTTGACTTATCATCCATGTATGCCAGTACACATCGAAATTCATAGCCATTTTCCTCCTGTGCCACATGCAGTTCTTCTACATAGGTTCGATCCTCTAAGGATACCGGATTCCTGCATCCGCTCATCCCACTCATCAGAGAAATAATCAAGAAACAGAGACAGAATTCTTTAATTGGTTTCTCTTGATTTTCTTTCCATACCAGACCTTTTTTCTTTCTTTTTATTCGATAAATCAGCCAGATTATCACCGGGAGACCAATGGAAAGAGGAAAATCAATAACGCAGGCATATTTCAAATACCAGGCAGACCATTGTTCGGCCGTTGAAAAGCAAAAATAAATTACTAATATTCCCAGACACATCCAAATCGTTGCGATTCCATTTCTTCCCTCAAAAGGAGCGATTCGTCGCAATAGCTGCTGCCCCTGGAATATATAGGCACTTAAGGTAACGATTCCACCAACTAACCAAAACAGTATCATTAGAATATCCAGTCGTTCCAGGCCTCCTCCTTTTATGGTAATCAGCTCCATAGCATCTGTTACACCCAGCAGAGAATTATGTCCCCAAGACGGTCCAATAATCCCTACCGTTACTACATAAACTAATAATAGCCACAAACCGGAATACAGAATCCCCCGCAATCCGGTCAGCCATGCAGTTCTATCACTACCTTCCAGTGCTGACATACGAAAAAGAATCAACTCCACCGGCAAAAAGAGCGCCATCAGACGATAATCTCCCCATAACAATTCTTTAATTTGTATAGGTTCTCTAGGTAATACACACGAAAAGTCAGCTTTCCAGAGTCCTACCAGAAACAGAAGAACCAGTGGAATTATAACCCACCAGAACAACAATTCTACAAATCTTGCCCGTCCTTCCAGATTTCGCATTCCTGCATAACCACAGACCAAAAGCAGTGGAAGCAGAATCATAAAAGAGGAACCTTTGTACAAGGTTTCTCTGATCAAATACTCCATATAGGACAGCATCCATGCTCCCCGGATTGCAAACCGCAAAACATAAACAAACCAGGTAAAACGCCATAAAAACCCATGCATGGAATTTTCAGTTATGGCAAAAAAACCACCATCCGTCCGCCCAATTGCCATCAGTATAGAACCATATATCAAGCTTCCTATCATGCTTAACATAACAGTCAGAATTCCATTGTGTCCACCAGACCACACAGGCACAAACAGACAACCAATGGAACCGGTCTCCAGTATAATCATTCGTTTCAATTGCTTTGGTGAAATTCGAAACTGCAATTCTTCCATATTGTACCTCCTGTTTCATAGCGAATTGCAAAGGCTCTGTTCTATGCTACCTTTTTTGTCGCCGCATTCGATTGCGCTGTCCCTCTCTGGTGAAAACCGGACGTTTTTTCATGGTGTAAATCGGCATCCGAAGAATAAAATCCTTCTTGCTTTCATACCGTCCACTTGCTGTGGAAACAGCCGGCACCATATATGGTACTCCGTAGCTAACCAGACCGGATAAATGAATGCCTAACATCAGCATTCCCAGAATAAATCCATACAACCCCCATATGGCACTGACAATGATTAAAAAGAATTTCAGCAGGCGGTACGCTGATGCAAAACTTTCACTTGGAATGGTAAAGGATGCCAAAGCAGTCAATGCAACCACAATTACCACAATGGTACTAACCAGCCCAGCTTC
Source organism: uncultured Clostridium sp. (assembly GCA_945946715.1). Lineage (GTDB taxonomy): Bacteria > Bacillota > Clostridia > Lachnospirales > Lachnospiraceae > CAG-632. The sequence goes on from CAMEWU010000043.1 coordinate 11,091, forward strand.
CACTGCTGCCTGTCCAACAATTAAACCTCCTACGATTCCTATGGTATTTCCCATGGCTCCAGGCAAACGTATTCCCGCCTCACGAAGTAGTTCAAACTCCAGTTCCATCAAAAGCACCTCCAGTACCACAGGAAACGTAATACCACTCCTTGCCTGTGCAATTGCCAGCAACAACTCTGTGGGAAGCATTTCCAGATGAAATCCGGTTATGGCAATATAGAATCCCGGAAGTCCGATGGCAATAATAGAAGCTATATATCGTAAAATTCTGGCAAAAGTTGCCACTGACCATTGATTATAGTAATCATCCGAGGCCTGAAAAAATGTATTAAATGTTGCCGGAAACAACAATACCTCCGGGGAATTATCCACGGCAATGGCTACTCTTCCCTCCAGAATGGATGAGGCCACTTTATCCGGTCGTTCTGTACTTTGAATAATTGGAAACGGAGAATACCATTTTCGATTCATAAAATGCTCCAACATCCCGCTGTCGTAGATGGCATCGGTCCTATATGCATCCAATTCTGCCTTTATCTGATCCACCAGACCTTCCTGTACCAGATCTTCCATGTATATGATAGCGTAATCTGTCCGGGAACGTTCTCCAAAGGTTTCCTGTATAATCTTACAGTTTGGATCTTTAATTCTCCGACGTATCAAAGCTGTAGAAGTCCGTAAACTTTCATTAAAGCTATCCCGAGGTCCCCGCATCACTGCTTCTGTCTTTGCCTCGTCTATGGAACGAACCGGCAGCTTTTTACTGGAAATAATAATGACAGTGTCATATCCATCCAGAAATAGTGCAGTATCACCTTTCAGTATACTGTTAATAACCCCATCAAAACTGGTTTCTTCTTTTAAATCAGCAGTATCAATTTCACTATGAAAAAATAACTGAAAGATATCCGATTCTCCATATGTGCGAGGACCTGAAGCAATCCCCGTCTCCAATCCGGCAGTATAACCGACCATTCGTCTTTGTAATGGTGCTATCACATTATCCTGAATCATTTCCGCATCTGTCAGTCCATCTACATATACCATATAGGCATAGATACTTTGTTCTTGTCTGTAAAATCGAAATTCTTTTTTCACGATATCATCGCAATTCTGAAACAGAGTCTCAATAATTTGAATATTTTTTTGCAAATCTTTTTCTAACTTTGCTACAATCTGATGATTTGAATTGTATAATTGTTCCATAAAAAAACCTCACACATTTTTCTTATTATGTGTGAGGTTCTCTTTTCTTATTCTGTTTTTTATGGTATCTGACTGTGTACATTATTGATTACAATCGCTTCCTGATTATAAATATGAGTCCGCATTACACTTCGTGCCTGTTCTGCATCTCCCATAAGGATTGCATTGGTAATAGCATCATGCTCACTGACCAATACATCATGATAACTAAAATCCTTTACATATTCTACCCGATACCGATATACCTGTTCCCATAAATTGTGGGTCAGCGTAATCAAACGTTGATTTTCTGTTGCTTCAAAAATCGCATCATGAAAAGCAATGTCACCATTTACAATGGAAGGAACATGCTTCGTACTGATTGCTTCCCGAAAGGCAATACATACAGCTTTCAGCTTTTCTTTTCCTTCTTTGGTAATCCGCTGACATGCCAGAACAACTGCCAATTCTTCTAAAGCACACCGCACTTCCAGTGCATCCCGTAAATCCTTTTCTGTAATACGGGCAACTTCTGCTCCCCGGCGAGGAATCATAACCACAAGCCCCTCCAGCTCCAGCATACGAATTGCTTCCCGCACCGGAGTCCGGCTAACACCCAGCTTTTTTGCAAGAGGAATTTCCATCAAACGTTCTCCAGGTGGAATCTCTCCGGTGATAATTGCTTGACGTAACGTCTGAAAGACAACATCCCGCAAGGGCAGATATTCATTTACATCGAATTTTAATTCCATGTCATCACCTCTAAATATATTAAATTATGGTTTGCACGTAAGCCTTGAGCCATGCGAAAGCAGTCTGAACATACTCGTTGGGTGCTTGCACACATAAGAGTATGTTTAGACTTGCTTTCATAGGGCGAATGCCCGTGACCGAGCCGCAACGAAGTGAAGGCGAGGTAGCATGGCTCAAGTGTACTGACTACCATTCGGCTTCGAATCTATATGCTTAATGCAGACCCGCAAAACGCACTTCGT
>CAMEWU010000044.1 GCA_945946715.1 uncultured Clostridium sp.
AGATATAGGGGATTCTGGAAAAGAAATGTATACCAAGGAGCAGGAGGTTTCAAAGAAGGAACAGGAAGAAATATCTGTTTTTTCCGGTTTGATTCGTGAGATTGTAGATACTTCGGTACGGGTGTTTGAGACGGAAGATTTACAGTTGGCAAAAGAAGTAGAACCGATGGAAGAAGTAGTAGATGGTTTGAATGACGAAATTAAAAAACGTCATATTAAACGTTTGCGCAAGGGAAAATGTACCATTGAATTAGGCTTTGCATTAGCTGATATTACGACAAATTATGAGCGGGTAGCAGATCATTGTTCAAATATTGCAATTAGTTTAATTCAGATTCCGGATGATGTATATGGTTCTCATGATTATGTCGAACATTTGGAAAAGGGAGAAGATTCCCAATATCATGAAGCTTTAATTAGATATACTGAAAAATATATGCTGCCATAATGATTCTCTGAGTGCAAACTGTAAAATACATGATGATATGATTTCGGTTAAGAAGAATGGCAGATTGTATAAGGAGGTATTGGTATGGCTTTGATTTATATAGTAGAAGACGATCAGAATATTAGAGAAATTCAGCGGTTTGCATTACAAAATAGTGGGTATCGTGTAGAAGAATTTGAATGTGCAAAGGATTTTTACAAGCGTATCGCTACAAAAATTCCAAGCCTGATACTTCTTGATATTATGTTGCCGGATGAGGATGGACTGACAATTGTTAAAAAGATTAGAAGTATGCCGGATATGAAAAAGGTACCTGTAATTATGGTTACAGCAAAGACCACAGAGATTGATAAAGTAAAGGGGCTGGATTTGGGAGCGGATGATTATATTACGAAGCCATTTGGTGTAATGGAATTGATTTCACGGGTAAAAGCAGTTCTGCGACGTACCAGTGAAATGAATGAGGATAAGTATTTAACGCTGGGACCAGTTGTGATTGATAGCGAAAAACATATGGTAACAGTAGAAGATGAAGTCTGTGAATTGACGTATAAAGAATATGAATTATTAAAGCTGTTAATGGTAAATGCAGGAATTGTTATGACACGGGATGTCATTATGGAACGCGTTTGGGGGGTAGACTTTGAAGGCGAATCCCGTACACTGGATATGCACATTAAAACGTTACGGCATAAATTAAAGGATGCAGGAAATAGAATAAAAACAGTACGTAATGTAGGATATATTATGGAGTGATGAGTATGAAGAAGAAGATTAACACATTATATATCCTGCTTTCTATTTGTGCAATTCTGTTTACTTTGACTGCAACTACTTTTGTTTACTATGGTTTTCTTCGGGAAGAAGTTTTGGATAATTTGAAAATTTATGCACATTTTATTGAAAGTTCTATTCAGCAAAATGCCTATGACTCCAACGAAGTATTAAGAACAGAAGCGGAGCATATAAGAATTACAGTAATACAGAAGGATGGTACGGTAATTTTTGATAATCAGGCAGATGCAATTCAGATGGATAACCACAGCTCCAGACCAGAAGTGAAAAAGGCGTTAGAGACAGGAGAGGGAATTCAGGTTCGCCGTTCCGATACTATGAATAAGAATACATTTTATTATGCTATGATGCTGGAGAATGGAGATATTTTACGAGTCTCAAAGGAATCCGGAAGTATTTGGAGTGCATTGATACAGGCTATGCCTATGATAATTATAATTGCAGTCGTATTGATTATTAGTAGTATTCTGTTTTCTACTATTTTGACACGGAGTATTGTGAAGCCTATAGAGACTTTGGCAAATAATCTGGACTGTGTTAGTCAGGTTCCGGTCTATAAAGAATTAATGCCGTTTGTAAATACCATTCAAAAGCAACATGAGGATATTCTGAAGAGTGCGAAAATGCGACAAGAATTTACCGCTAACGTATCTCATGAGTTAAAGACACCGCTAACATCTATTTCCGGTTATTCTGAGCTGATTGAAAATGGAATGGCATCGGTAGAAGATATGCAGCGGTTTGGTGGAGAAATCCATAAAAATGCCAAAAGACTGCTAACGTTGATTAATGATATTTTACGATTATCAGAACTGGATGATTCTACAAAGGATTCCAATCATGCATTTGAAGCTGTAGATTTGTATGGAGTGGCAGAAAATTGTGTGAATATGCTTTTGTTAAGTGCGGAACAGCATCAGGTACAAGTGAATTTAGAAGGCAATTCCTGCACAATTGAAGCAGATAAACAGATGGTTGAAGAATTGATTTATAATCTGTGTGATAATGCCATTCGTTATAATATTCAGGGAGGAAGGGTATTGGTTTCTGTTCATGAAATTGATGAGCAACAAGTGGAACTTGTAGTTCAGGATACCGGTATTGGAATTCCGAAGGAACATCAGAATCGAATATTTGAGCGCTTTTACCGGGTGGATAAAAGTCGTTCTAAGTCCACAGGAGGAACTGGTCTGGGTCTTGCGATTGTGAAACATATTGTTAGTCGGCACCAGGCAGAAATGGAATTAGAAAGTGAAATCGGAGTGGGAACAACGATTCGGATACGTTTTCATAAATAAAAAGGAGAACTTGATTAGTTCTCCTCCATTTCATTAAATGCAGCTTCATCCAGCATCTCATCAAAGGCATCCGCTACCCGGTCAAATTCATCATCATCCAGAATTTCAATTAAATCAAATTGATCACCTTCACGGGTATATCCATAGAGTAGAATCTCATCCTCGGATAGGCCTTCTACTTCATGGAGAGGTAAAAGTGCTACATAATCCTTATTATCCAGAGGAAAGCTGGCAATGATACCACACTCTACTTCTGTATCATCTAATACTAATGTAATAGTATCTTCCATTTCTTCATCTAAGAAAAGTTTTTTATCATCATTGTTCATATTATTATTTTCGCATGTTATAGCTGCGATTTCCTTTCTGTTCCATTTGGAACGATTGTATCATTGTTACTTTTTAAGTAGAACAATTACAATTACTATACTAAAATCCGCAAAGAAAGGCAACAATAATAGCGATATTTTGCTTGACTTTATATGGTTTTTGTCTAAAATGGTAATAGTGGAAGAGGAATAATCCTGCTTTCGAAAGTTACATAGGAAAACGAGAGGAGAAACAAGGTGGCAGCGCAAGGTTCTTACAATGGTCACGAAAGAAAAGAGACAGAGGGAAAGGTCTCAAGAGAAGGAGAGAATAACAATATCCGTGAATATCGTGCAAGAGATAATCGAGGTAGCGGAGACAATCGAGGAAATGGTGAAAATCGAAGCGGAAGAGGCAGCGATTTTAGAGCAAGAGATAATCAGAATAATGGAGAATATCGTAGGAGAGATAACCGGAATTTCCGTAATAGTGAAGGAAAAGGCGGTGAAGGGCAGTCACCAAAAGGAGAATACAAACAAAGAGATAACCGGAATGGTGCCTATAAGCCGAGAGATAATCGGAATTCTTATGGCGGAGGATATAATAATTTTTCCAAAGATAAGGATGAAGATGACGGAAGGAAGGTATTTCGTTCTGCAAAACCGAAAACATCGGATAAACCAAAGGAACCACAGCCGGATAAGTTTGAAACGATTAAGCGTTTAGAGCGAGAACAAAAGACGATTAAGAAGAAGGAATCCAAACGAAGTAAAGCGGAAAGTACACGTCCGCAGCAAAAGATAAAGCGCCAGAATAATCGAAATCTGTTAAATGATTATGCAAATGGTATGTATGATGATTACGAGGACGATTTTTAAATCAATGATAGTGTAAAGTCAAATATGAAAAAAGTGGCATTAGGACTCCGTCACCTTCGGTGACACCTCATGCCAAGCAATACAGGAGGATAGAAATATGGCTATCACTTATAATCACAGAGCAATTGAGAACAAATGGAAAAAGGGATGGGAAGAACATCCGATTAATGTTGATGATGGAATAAAACCCAAATACTATTGTCTGGATATGTTTCCATATCCATCGGGAAATGGTCTACATGTAGGTCACTGGAGAGGTTATGTCATCAGTGATGCATGGAGTCGTTATAAAATGATGCAGGGATATTATCTGATTCATCCAATGGGCTGGGATGCATTTGGTCTGCCGGCTGAGAATTATGCAATAAAAAATGGGGTGCATCCAAGTATTTCCACAGCAGAAAACATTAAGAATATTAAGCGTCAGATTAATGAAATTGCAGCTATATATGATTGGGATCGAGAGGTGAATACTACAGATCCAAATTATTATAAATGGACCCAGTGGATTTTCGTACAGATGTTTAAGAAGGGGTTGGCATACGAGAAAGAAATGCCAATTAACTGGTGCCCTTCATGTAAAACCGGTTTAGCAAACGAAGAAGTAGTGGATGGAAAATGCGAACGTTGCCATTCAGAGGTAACTAAGAAAAATCTGCGTCAGTGGATGTTAAAAATTACTGCTTATGCAGATCGTTTATTAGAGGATTTGGATACCTTGGATTGGCCGGAGAAGGTTAAGAAGATGCAGTCTGACTGGATTGGACGTTCTTACGGTGCAGAAGTGGACTTTAAGATTGACGGAAGAGAGGATTCCATTACCGTATATACTACCAGACCGGATACCTTGTATGGTGCTACCTTTATGGTATTGGCACCAGAACATAAGTTAGCAGCAGGTTTGGCTACAGAGGAAACCAGAGAAGCAGTAGATAAGTATATCTATGATGCTTCTATGAAATCCAATGTAGACCGTATGCAGGATAAAGAAAAAACAGGTGTATTTACAGGAAGTTATGCAATTAATCCGTTAAATGGAGCGAAAGTACCGATTTGGTTATCTGACTATGTATTGGCAGATTATGGTACCGGTGCCATTATGTGTGTACCTGCACATGATGACCGGGATTTTGCGTTTGCAAAGAAATTCAATCTTCCAATCATTCAGGTTATTGCTAAGGATGGTAAAGAAATTGAAAATATGACAGAGGCTTATACAGAAGCATCAGGTACCATGATTAATTCCGGAGAATGGAATGGAATGGAATCGGCAGTGTTGAAGAAGGAAGCCCCTGCCATGATTGAAAAGATGGGCTTTGGTAAGAAGACCACTAATTATAAGCTGCGTGACTGGGTATTCTCACGTCAAAGATATTGGGGAGAACCAATTCCTATTGTACATTGTCCGGATTGTGGGGCTGTACCGGTACCGGAAGATCAGTTGCCATTGTTGTTGCCGGATGTAGAAAGCTATCAGCCAACAGGAACCGGTGAATCACCGTTAGCAGATATTACTGAATGGGTAAATACTACATGTCCTTGTTGTGGGAAACCGGCAAAACGGGAAACCAATACCATGCCGCAATGGGCAGGCTCTTCCTGGTACTTCTTGCGATATGTTGACCCAAAGAATGATAAGGAATTAGTTAGTCGGGAAAAAGCTGATAAATACTTACCGGTAGACATGTATATTGGTGGTGTAGAACATGCTGTATTGCATTTGTTGTATGCACGTTTTTATACGAAATTTCTTCATGATATCGGAGTTGTAGACTTTGATGAACCATTCCAGAAGTTATTTAATCAGGGTATGGTATGCGGACGTGATCGGGAAACCGGAGCGGCTACCAAAATGAGTAAGTCCTTAGGGAATATAGTATCTCCGGACGATATGGTTCGGGATTACGGCTGTGATTCTTTACGTTTATATGAGCTTTTCATCGGTCCACCAGAGTTGGATTCCATTTGGGATGACAGTGGTATTGATGGTGTATATCGTTTTATTAACCGTTTCTATAATATGGTTATGACGAATAAGGATAAGGATGTTCCGGAAACTAAGGAATTAATAAAATTGCGTCATAGAATGATTAAAGACGTAACTACAAGATTTGAGCAGTTTAGCTTGAATACGGTTGTCAGTGCATTCATGGAATACAACAACAAGTTTGTAGAGTTAACTAAAACTACCGGCGTAGATAAGGAGACCTTGAAAGCAGCAGTCCTTATGATTGCTCCATTTGCTCCTCATATAGGAGAAGAATTGTGGGAGCAGCTGGGTGGTTCCTACTCGGTATTCCATCAGTCATGGCCAACCTATGATGAAGAACAAATGAAGGATGATGAAATCGAGATTCCGGTACAGATAAACGGAAAAACACGTGCAACCATTCTCATTGGGGTAGAGGAAGCCAAGGATACAATTCTTGCAAAGGCCAAAGAAGCAGTTGCAGATAAAATAACTGGAACTATCATAAAAGAAATCTATGTACCAGGCAAGATTGTAAATATTGTTCAAAAATAGGCAGTGCATAAGTTGTACAAAAAAGGATTCTCCTGCTTGCAGGAAAGAATCCTTTTTTTGTGCAGATTATATAGGGCGAATGCCCATCAACCGAGCCTAAAGGCGAGGTTGGGCACTGCAGTGGGTTAAGCACTTAAAACAGAAGGTTGAAGAGCCTGCATAGGATAAAATTTTGATAATATTTCCTACATAAAATCACCCCATAGATTCATACTAACTTTGAGGTGATTTTATGTATAATAATGATTTTTTCTTTCAAAATACAGCACTTATGGCAGCACTAACCGGTTTTCCTAATCTTGAAAAGCAAACCAGAGATGAATTAGAAGAGGTTATGAATGGATATGACAATATTTCAAAAGAACAGGTTATGAAGCATTTGACAGAATTTGATTCCAAAGAGGAATTAGAACACTATGTTCATAATCTGGCCATTCGAAATAAAGAAATTCATAAATGGGAATAAAATTAGCTGTAAACAAAAGTTTAGTGATGCCAGTTTGCCAGAATCGATTGCATCATTTCTACTTTGCGAACTTCTTCCGGCGTCATATCCTCCTTAAGCGTATCCAGAATAAGTTTGGATTCATCGGGAGTGAATTGTAAACCCTGTTGTTGCATTTTTAAATTTGCCTGCATAAATAAGGGCATGATAGCATCGGTTCCTTTCCCCTTGCTTGCTTCCATTAAATCCAAAATAATACGGAGCTTAGCAGGGGAAATGTTACGTAATTGTTCATGATTCATATAAATCTGCCTCCTGTTCGGATAATATTTGACGAATAGCATCTATCATATCATTTCTGGTATCGGAAGAAAAACCGGAATTATTTTCGCAATTTTCAAAAAGACTTTTATCTGACGTCATATTTTCTGTAGAGTCCATGGATTTCATGTTATCCATCATCTTGGTTGTAGAATTTATGACATTTGTGTTTTCCATGGTATTCATCATACTCATTATATTTTGCATATTTTTCATTTGCCCCATAATATCCACGCCCATAGCCTGACAAAGTGCAGAGAGCAGTTCTTCAGAATTATTGGTATTACGGTTTAAACCACAAGCTTCCATACGGGTGGGATTATTAAATACCTGTATAAGAAGTTGAACTTCCTGCATTTTTATTAATAGAGCCAGAGGAAGCTTTAAGGATGGTTCAACGTAAGGAATCATGGCTTCTAAAATAAGCAGGCTGTTATTGGGGTAAATCGTATCAAGTAAATGGTGAAAAGGTTCTTTCATTTTCTATCCTTTCCGGCTATTGTACAGCTTCAGTAGAAAGCCAAATATCCTTATTGTTACTATATGCAAATGAAGAAATAAGATTACAAAAATAAAAGGGGAACCGCCAAAAGACAGTTCCCCCTGAAGTGATATCAGGTGTGAGAGCAGATGATTAGCATCCGCATCCGCAGCCACCGTTACCCCAGTTGTTGTTTCCACAGCCGCAGAATAACAGAATGAGAATGATGATCCAGCATGAATCAAATCCGCCACATCCGTCATTATTTCCGCATCCGCCCCAGCCGCTGTTACCACAGCAGCAAAGTAATAACAGAATAATGATAATGCAAGAGCAGTTGCCTCCAAAACCTGAAGAACCGCATCCGCAGCCTCCGCATTGTGTTGCTGATAAATCGCTCATGTCATTGCCTCCAATGATAAGTTTACAATGATATACTATGCACGATTGCTTGTATTGTTGATTTATGTTATACTATTTTAAATTGATTTATGAATTTGGGAGGTGTTTGTGTGAAAAAGAAATGGATGATAATCGGGATGACAGGTGTTTTATTGCTTACATTAGCAGCTTGTTCAAATCCAAAGCGCGATGCAATTGATACGAATATACAAGAGCAGATGGAACAGGGAACATTAGACCGTTCTTAAAAGACATAATGCGAGTGAACACATGGAGCCGTCAGGCAACATAATAGAGTAAAGGTAGAAGGAGAGCAAAAGGATGCAATTTAAATGTGTAAACTGTGGTGGAAATGTAGTTTATGATCCCAAAAGTGGTAGCATGTTGTGCATGAGCTGTAATTCTGTTAACACGGAAGAAATTGTAGAACAAGATGACTGTTATGCATGTCCTTCTTGTGGTGCTAAGCTGACCGTGAATGATTTTACATCAGCAACAAAATGTGAATATTGTGGTTCCTATAATATTATTGATGAGAAGATTACATATCCATACGGACCGGATTTGGTACTGCCATTTCGATTTACGAAAGAACAGGCAACGGAATTGCTGCGGAAAGAATTCAAGGATAAATTATTCTGTCCAAGTGATTTTCTTTCTCAAAGAACATTAGAAAACTTAGTAGGAGAATATGTGCCATTTTGGTTGTACAGTTATGATACGCATGCTGTATGGGATGGAATCGGTACAAAGGTTCGAACTTGGCGAAGTGGTAATACAGAGTATACAGAGACATCAAAGTTTCAGGTGTACAGGGAAATGAATATTGATTTTAAGCAATTGCCGGTAGATGCGTCAATAAAAATGCCGGATGCTATCATGGATATCATGGAGCCATATGAGTATAAAGACTTAGAGGCATTTCAACCAAAATATTTATCTGGTTTTCAGGGAGAGACTTATAATCAGACACCGGATCAGTTAGAGCCACGGGCACGGGCAAAGGCAGATAAAGATGCAGATTCTTTACTGCGTTCCAGTATGACTGGATATAATAGTCTGACACCAACTCGCAGGGATATTCAGCATCGCCCATCAGCAAGAGAATTTGCTATGATGCCGGTATGGAAATATGTATACCGGTATCACAATAAGGATTTTGAATACTACATTAACGGGCAGACAGGTAAGGTCTATGGAAAATTACCAAAAAGTGTAGGAAAAATTCTGTTTTCCGGTGGTACATTATTTGCAGGAATATTACTGTTATTAAAAGTCTTACAGTATGTAGTGGAGGTGTTCTGATATGAAGAAATTCAAACGATTTTTAATAATTCTTTGCTGCATTATTGCTGTGTTGGCTATTTTACCTACAGTGCTATTCCAAGGTCTGCTGGCAACCAGAAAGCATTCTGTGGGAGAAAGAAATAATAATGTGTGTACTACAGAACGTCGGGTGTTTGATTATGCAGATGTATTAACAGACCGACAGGAGAAAAAGCTTCAGAATCTAATCGATAAAAGGCAGAGACAACTGGGACTGGATATTGTAATTGTAACAATAGATGAAAATGTAGGAAGTGATCCTTATAATGCATCTCACAATATGACAATTCAGTTTGCCAAAGATTTTTACAAATATTTTGAGTTTGGTTACGATGGACCAACCGGAAGTGGAATGATTTATGTAGATAACTGGTATGACTTGAATGGATACGCAGAATCTGCATGTCTGGCACATGAAGGAGTCAGTTCTTCTGATATTTACGATCGGGCATATAAGGTATATCTGAATAATGATAACTTATTGGAACTGGAAAATGATGTCTGGGAATATTCAAATACCAATCCATATAGAAGTTATCGGCGTTTTGTGAATCATTTGGCGTCAGATATAGTAGGCCCTAATATGATTGAGCTACATATATCAGATGTCTGGACCGTATTGTTGCCACTGCTGATTGCTGGAATCTTTGTACTGGCTAATCTGGGTAAAAAGCTTGGTAAGAAGACTACGAATGCCAATACATATGTGGAAGGCGGGCATGCAGATATTGTTGCAAAACGGGATATTTTCCTTTCAAAGCATACCACATCCCGTCATATTGAATCCTCTAGCGGTGGAGGCGGTGGCGGAGGCCACAGCAGTGGCGGTGGAGGCGGTTTCAGTGGCGGCGGAGGCCGACATTAATATCGTTTCAAAACCTTATAGAAATCCATGAAAATGTGGTTGCATAAGGTTAAAATATATGCTAAACTTTCTTTCAGTAGTGAAAAATTACCAGGAGGAACAACAATGAAACACTTAATATTAGTTACTTCACCACCAGCATGTGGAAAGACTCACGTGACAAGACAATTGGCGAAGGCATTAACAAATTGTGTATATCTTGATAAAGATACATTGATTGTACTTTCAAAGCAGATATTTAAAGTGGCAAATCAGGAATACAATCGTTCTTCTGATTTCTTTCAAAAAGAAATTCGGGATTATGAGTATTATGCTATCTTAGATATTGCAATGGAAGCGTTGGAATATAATGATACTGTATTAATCAATGCACCTTTTACTGATGAAATCCGGGATGACGAGTATTTGAATAAGTTGCGGGAACGATTATCTAAAAAGGGAGCGGAACTTGTAGTTGTCTGGGTTAATACTTCTATTGAAGTTTGTCATCAAAGAATGATTAAGAGAAATTCAGATCGTGATACGTGGAAGCTGGAACACTGGGATGAATATGTAGCATCTCAGAACTATAATCCACCTACCAATATCAAAGAACTGATTATATTTGAGAACTCTTCTGAAGAAGAATTTGAAGAATCAATTCGGTCAACAGTAAAGAAACTGAGAGGTTAATTGTAAGAATATAAGCTGTCATGAATGAGAATTCATTTATGACAGCTTTTTCTTTTGACATTGCTGGAATGAAAAAATCAGAGTATAATGCATGATAGGAATATACATAGAGAGAAACAAAACACATAGACAGGTTAATAGTAGAAGGATTCAGTTATGGATAGTTTTATATATAGTTTAAATGCCACTGTACCGGTTTTTACCGTTATGATTGCAGGTTATATCTTTCGAAGAATTGGATTATTAAGTGAAGAATTTGTTACAGTGGCTAATAAGTTTGTGTTTAAGGTATGTCTGCCTTGTATGCTGTTTTTAGACTTATGGTCTACGGATATCCGGCATAATTTTGATGGAAAATATATAGGTTTTTGTGCTGTAGTAACCTTAATCAGCATTTTAACTATCTGGGGGTTGGCAAAACTATGTTTAAAAGATAAAACAGAGGTCGGAGCGTTTGTACAGGCTGCATACCGTAGCAGTGCAGCGATTCTGGGAATAGCGTTTATTCAGAATATCTATGGTGATTCTGGTATGGGTCCTCTGATGATTATTGGTTCTGTACCTTTGTATAATATTTTTGCAGTTTTGATTCTGACATTAGAAAGTATTGAAGAATCCATTCGACAGGAGAGAGGAAGAATTAAGACAACCTGCCTGGGTATTTTGAAAAATCCAATTATTATTGGTATTGTTCTGGGAATTCTGGCATCGTTAATTCAATTGAAACTACCTCATATGCTGGAAAAAAGTATTTCATACATGGGTAATATGGCATCTCCATTGGCTTTGATTGCAATTGGAGCCGGTTTTGAAGGAAAAAAGGCATTAGGAAAAATAAAACCGGCAGTGATTGCCAGCTTTATTAAGTTAATTGGTTTGGCATCTGTATTTTTACCGATAGCGGTCTGGCTTGGATTCCGGGATCAAAAGCTGTTGGCTTTAATTATTATGCTTGGTTCTCCAACTACGCCAACCGCATATATTATGGCAAAGAATATGTATGGAGATGATGTGTTAAGTTCCAGTGTAATTGTTCTGACGACTTTGCTATCGGCAGTGACTTTAACGGTTTGGATTTTCTTAATGCGGTATTTTGGATTCATTGCAGGTTAAGGAAAATAAAATTGAGGAGGGATTCTATGATTCAACGTGTAATATGGATTGTATTAGATAGTGTTGGTATGGGTGCGTTGCCGGATGCAGGGGAGTTTGGAGATGCAGGAGCAAATACCATTGCTCATACAGTTGAAGTTTGTGGGGGATTGAAGCTTCCTAATTTGCAAAAACTGGGATATGGAAATATAGATGGTATGTCAGGGATAGCTCCGGTATCTCAGCCGGTGGGAGCATATGGAAGATTACAGGAATGTTCCAGAGGAAAGGATACTACCATTGGACATTGGGAAATGATAGGAATTTATACCAAAGAGCCATTTCCAACCTATCCGGACGGATTCCCGGAATCATTAATGGAGGAGTTTTTAAAACAAACCGGTTGTAAAGGGTATTTAGGAAATTGTGTAGCATCCGGCACCCAGATTATTCAGGAATTAGGTGAGGAACATATTCGCACCGGATATCCGATTATCTATACATCTGCAGATAGTGTGTTCCAGGTAGCTGCTTGTGAATCGGTAATTTCACCGGAAAGGTTATATGAGATATGTAGAACTGCTCGGAAATTATTACAGGGAGAGCATAATGTTGCCAGAGTCATTGCCCGACCATTTGTGAAAGAAGAAAATACTTTTGTTCGTACTGCCAATCGAAGGGATTTTTCAAGAAAACCTTCGGAGGAAAATCTATTGTCCTATTTAAAAAATGCGGGAATATCGGTAGCTGCTGTAGGAAAAATCGAGGATATCTTTGATGGAGTAGGAATTACAATGGCTGTTCATACAAAGGATAATATGGATGGTATGGATCAGACAATCAATTATATGAAACAGATTTCCACCGGATTGATTTTTACAAATCTGGTAGAATTTGATTCTAAATGGGGACATCGAAGAGATGCACATGGATATGGAGCAGGATTAGAGGCATTTGATGTACGACTACAGGAACTGTTGGCAGAATTAAGAACGGATGATTTGCTGGTTATTACTGCAGATCATGGTTGTGACCCTACTTATACAGGAACGGATCATACCAGAGAATATGTGCCTGTACTTTGGTATAGTAAGAATCCGGATTTTGAAGCAGGAAAGAACTTGCATACAGGCACCTCATTTGCTGATATTGGACAGACCATTGCAGATATATTCCAGGTGCAGAAGCTTGCAATTGGGGAAAGCCGAAAGGAGGTATTATTCCATGAATATGTATGATTTAATCTTGAAAAAGCGAAATGGTGGTGTGTTGTCAAAGGAAGAAATCACGTACATTGTTATGGGGTATACGGAAGGAACAATTCCGGATTATCAAGTATCTGCTTTTTTAATGGCGGTGTATTTTCAAGGAATGAATCCGCAGGAAACGG
>CAMEWU010000045.1 GCA_945946715.1 uncultured Clostridium sp.
AAGGACGGGATGGCTACCATTAATTTTGAACACTTTTCGGTAGATAATCAGTTGATTGATTTATATACTTTTTTGCGGAAGGTAATGGAAAAAAATGAGTATCAGCCGGAGCTATTGTTCCGATTAATTGCAGCCTATGACAGCAGGATTCCTCTGGAGGAGGCAGATTACATATTTTTATACTACTTGTTATGGTATCCTGAGAAATTCTGGAAGATTTCTAACCAGTATAACAATATGAATAAGGCATGGATACCACCGAAAACCTTTGAAAAACTTCAGACTGTAATACGCCAGGAGGAAGCAAAACAAAGGCTGTTAGAAGAATTTGCCGTAAGGTATCATCTGGATAGAATCAAGGGTGCCTGAATTAGGAAAGACCATCCTGTTTCTAAATTTACAAATAAAAATGAACATGCTATACTGAACGTACGAATTTGTAAATACTATGTAGCAGTATATGTGACACAGAGATTAGGTAAGAGAAAAACTATGCAAAAAACAGGACAAATGAGAATCGAAAAATGGATATGGATATTTGGGCTGCTGTTTTGCCTGTCTGCCTGTACAAAGCAACCGGCAGAACCGTCTACTACAGAATATGATCCCTATGCTTACGCAGAGGAGCAGACTGTAGTAATTCAAAGAATTGATTTGGAAGTGGGAACCATGTCTTTTATCGATATAGACGATGGAAAAGGTTACGATTTACTATATAACAGTGGAGTAGATGTCAGAAATAAGTATGGTGAAATCATGTCCGGTTCCATGCTGGAGGCGGGACAGATTGTAGATATTGTTTATAATACAGAAAATCAGAAGCTGTTGGAAATCAGTATTAATCCGGACGCATGGGAGGTTCGGCAGATATCTGGATTTGAATTTGAACGGGCAGAGAATCAGGCTGAAATTCTGAATCAGAAATATAAATATACCAGTGATCTGGTTATTGTTTCTAACGGTGAAATAATTGGCATGAATGAGGTCTGTAAGGAGGATCAGATAACTGCAAGAGGATATGGGGGAAAGTTGTGTTCCATAACCGTAGATTTAGGTCATGGCTATGTGAAACTGGAAGATTATGATACCTATATTGGCGGCATGATTGAAATCGGTTATGATGTAATTGTTCCGGTTACCGAGGATATGTTATTAACGGTACGGGAAGGAGAGTATAAGTTAAAGATTACCAAGGGCGAACATAGTGGTTATAAAAACGTGGTAGTGCTTAGGGATGAAGAGTGTACGGTCAGTCTGAAAGAATTACAGATTGCACCGGATCCTATTGGGAGTCTTTTCTTCGACGTAACTCCTCGAAATGCCAGAATCATGATAGATGGGGAAACCATTGATACCAGTGAGACTGTAGATTTGACCTATGGCAGACATCAAATCCGGGTAACTGCGGAAGGATATGAAACAAAAGAAGGTTATATTACCGTAAATGCTGCGTATAAGATATTTAGCATTGAGTTAGAGGGTGGTGAAGAAAGTGATTCTGCCGGCTCTACAACCGGTAATGGAACCACCAGTCCATCTAATAATTCTAGCGGAACAACGGAAAAGAATGGAGATTCCTCGACCCAGGAAGACTCAGATGGAAGTGCAACTAGCGAGACTCAGACGACGGGAAATACTGTAACTATCGAAAAACCGGTGGGGGCATATTGCTATGTGGATGGTGATTTAAAAGGAACAGTACCATGTACATTCGAAAAAACAGTGGGAAGTCATGTGATAACTTTCAGTATGACAGGATGTCTGGTTAAGAGTTATACCATTACCTGTCAGGATAATGGAAAAGATGATACTTATTCCTTTGATGCACTTCCTACCTATGAATCGGTGTTATTCGAAGAAGAGTAAACGGACAAACGGAAAAAAACCGCCTTTTCTTGTAAAAACAGGAAAATTATGGTACACTCACATAAATATCAATAAATGGACGGATATATAGGGAGAAAAGTTATGGAATGCACATTATGCAGTGAAGGATTTCAAAAATTCTTTAATACATTTCAAAAAGATGCTGCCTCATTTGAGGAATTGGCATCTCAGGTTCAGGTAGCATTGTCTTATGTTGCTGATGAGATTCATTTGGGGAAAGTTACTACGAAATTGAAAGCACCGGCATCTGTATATGAACCTTATGGCAAAGAGGATGAGTTTACTGTGATTTGTTGGGAGCAAGGATTTGAAGAACAGCCGCAAAAAGAGTTTTTTCTGACCGGAGAGAATGGAGAAGTTACTATATTGTTGTACCCACAAGTGGGATATAGCTGGACAGAGAAAGATCGGGCAGCAATACACTTTCTTGCCCAGAATTTGTTTATGATATTAGGAAGATCCAGATTAATGAGTTTAATGAAGCGGGCAATGGTGGTTGATAGTATGACCGGTGTTCCAAATACAGAGGGCTTAATGCAGTTTGGTGGAATGCAGTATGCCAAGGGGAAACTGGCACAACTAAATGGCCTTTTTATAAATGTAAAGAATTTCAAGTATATTAATCAGACGGTTGGCGCGAGAAAAGGCGACGAGACACTACGCCGTTATTGTAGAAAAATTTGTGATTTTCTTGGAGAAAATGAAATATTTGCCCGGTTGGGTGGAGATAATTTTGTTGCTTTGGTAAAAAAAGAACATACAGAACTGTTTTTGGAATTTCTTTCTGAAATGCAAATAGAAATTCCAATGGAAGAGAATAAACAGTTGAGATTTCGTATGCCGGCAAAGGCGGGAATTTATCCGATTCAGGAAGGGGACACTATGAGTCAGGTTATGAATGGGACATCCATTGCATTTGCAATCGCAAAGAAATCTGTAAATCATGACTATATTTGGTTCCGGCCTCAAATGCTGGAGCAGACCATGCATGATAAGGAAGTATCAGCTGTATTTAAACAAGCAATTGAGAATCAGGAATTTATCGTATATTATCAACCAAAGGTAACCCTTGCTGATAACCGGTTGTGTGGTTGTGAGGCATTGGTACGTTGGATTCGAAAGGGACAGTTGATTCCACCAATGGAATTTATCCCGGTATTAGAGCGAGAAGGCACGGTTTGTGCTTTGGATTTCTATGTGTTGGAAAGAGTATGTCAGGATATTCGGAAGTGGTTAGAGAGTGGCATGGAACCGGTATGCGTTTCCGTTAATTTCTCTAAGATTCACCTTCATAATCAGAAGTTGGCAGATGATATTCTTTCGGTTATTGATAAATATCAGATTGAACCACGGTTTATCGAGGTTGAATTGACGGAGATGTCCGGCTATGAAGATTTTGAGGCATTGGCAGCTTTTGTAACATGTATGAAAGCACATGGTGTAAATACATCTATTGATGATTTTGGAACAGGGTACTCTTCATTAAATTTGCTAAAAGATTTAAATGTGGATGTAATTAAGCTGGATCGTTCTTTCTTGAACCATATTGAACAGCATAGTAAAACAGATGAGATTGTCATAAAGAATATTGTAAATATGGTTAATGAATTAAATATGAAGGTGATTGCAGAAGGTGTTGAGACGGCTGAACAGGTAGAGTTTTTGAAAGATGTAAACTGCCGGATGGCACAGGGCTTTTTATTTGATAAACCTCTTTCTCTGAGTGATTTTGAACAGCGCTTATCCAGCCATCGTGTATACCAAGTCATAAAATAAAGAATAGTACCATTAAAACGAGAAAATCCCCCATTCATAAGATCTGTAAAGATTGGATGAATGGGGGTGATTTTTATTCTTCACTAATAGATTCTGTTTCAGTGTCTGTCAGACCATCAGATGCTTCAGTAGAGCCGGTAGTACCGTCTTCATTTACAAGGGTAGTTGCCAGAATGGCTTTGTCCAATGCAAGAAAATCTGCATCGCTGATATAGTAATACTCATCATTATCCAAGATTGTGACGGTGACTGTAGTACCTTCCTGATTGCCGATATTTGGCAAGGCATCATTTAGAATATCAATAATTCCCTGCGCATATTCGGTTTCATATGCATCCAGTTCATAATCATTGTATTCTCCTGCGGTAACCCGTTGATTCATATCTTCAATATAAGCAACCACATCATCATAGGTAATAACCAGAATATCAATTGGATAAATGGTAACCGTTACCTGATAGGTGCCGTCTGCTTTGCTTACATCTGTGATTTCGTAACTGGCATGGCTGTATATGTTTTTTGCCAAATCCACGAATTGACTTTTAATGGTAGAGCCTTCTATATCATTAATGCCATAAGCAGTCATAAGGGCTTCTGCCAGATAGGTTATGCCGTCATCATAGACTTTTTGGGCCTCCTCCTGTGTGGCACCGGTTATTTTCATATAGTCTGTAAATTCTGCTTTATAATTTACGTCTAACAGGCTTTTAACATAGGTTTCATAAGTTTTCTTTCCATTTCCGAATAAAGAGCAGCCGGTCATGGCACAGACTGTCAAAAGAACAAGAAGTATGGCAGCCAGTTTTTTTGGAGTCGTCTTCATTCTAATACCTCCCAGTAATATTCTGCATTAGCAGAATCATTATACCATGCTTTATTCATTTTTGCGATAGGAATATTATGAAGTTTTACTTGCATTTACTGAATGATTGAATTAGCATTAGGTAGGAATGAATTGAGAACAGGAAAGAAAACGAGAAAAGAGGTTTCGCTATGATATTTGATACACATGCACATTATGATGACAAAGCATTTGATGAAGACCGGGAGCAGTTGTTAAGCCATATGCAGGAGGCTGGAGTTGGCAGAATCATGAATATTGGTGCTGATATGGAGACCTCCAAGGCCACAGTGGAATTAACAAAGCGCTATGATTTTATATATGGTGCCGTGGGAGTTCATCCTAGTGAAGTGGCTGGAATGAAAGAAGAAGATATACAGTTATTGTCTCAATGGGCAGCATTGGAAAAAATAGCTGCAATTGGTGAAATTGGCTTAGATTATCACTATGATGAGCCAGGGCGTCAGATACAGTTACAATGGTTTGAAGCGCAGATAGAGCTTGCCAGAAAGGTTGGTCTTCCTATGATTATTCACAGTCGGGAAGCAGCAAAGGATACTATTGACTGTATGAAGCAGCTAAAAGCCGGAGAAATTGGTGGAGTAATACACTGTTATTCTTATACCAAAGAGACAGCAAGAGAGTTTTTGGATATGGATTTCTTTTTTGGAATCGGCGGTGTGCTTACATTTCCGAACGCAAAGAAATTAAGAGAAGCAGTAGCATATATTCCTATGGACAAAATAGTGCTGGAAACTGACTGTCCATATCTGGCTCCAGTGCCAAATCGCGGAAAGCGGAATTCGTCTTTGAATCTTTCATATGTAGTTGAAGTATTGGCAGAATTAAAGGGTATATCTAAGGAAGAAATAGAAGCAATTACCTTTGAAAATGGAAAACGATTGTATCGTATGCAGTAGTATAGTAGAAATGGAGTTGTGTATGGAGAAACTAAGTAATCCACAGGTTACAATTGAAACGATTAAAAAGCATGGATTTGACTTTCAGAAGAAGTTTGGACAAAATTTTTTGATTGATGCCAGAGTATTAGAAAAAATAATGGATGCAGCAGAAATTACAAAGGAAGATTGTGTGCTGGAAATTGGTCCGGGTATCGGAACTATGACCCAGTATCTCGCTGAACGGGCAAAAAAGGTAATAGCTGTGGAAATTGATTCCAATCTGATACCAATTTTACAGGAGACCTTAGCAGACTATGATAATGTGCAGGTTATCAATGAGGATATATTAAAGTTGGATATAGAAACATTGGTAAAAACAGAAAATGGGGGAAACCCGATTAAAGTAGTGGCAAATCTGCCTTATTATATTACCACGCCAATTATTATGGGGCTGTTCGAGCAGCATGTGCCGTTGGATAATATTACAGTTATGGTGCAAAAAGAGGTGGCAGATCGGATGCAGGTTGGTCCGGGAACCAAGGAGTATGGTGCGTTATCCTTGGCAGTTCAATATTATGCCAAGCCATATATTGTTGCAAATGTTCCTCCAAACTGTTTTATTCCTCGGCCGAATGTGGCATCTGCAGTAATTCGCCTGACACGGTATACGGAACCTCCGGTACAGGTGAGAAATGAAAAACTGATGTTTCAATTAATTCGTGCATCCTTTAATCAAAGAAGAAAAACCTTGGTAAATGGAATTGGGAACTCGTCGGAGACACCTTATAGTAAGGAACAGACGGCAAAAGCGTTAGAAGCAATGGGGTTAAGTATCACTGTTCGGGGAGAAGCATTAACTCTGGAAGAATTTGCCCGTTTGAGTGATGAATTGGAAGCGCAGAATCCATTTTCGTAGAGAATTGTCGAGAAAAAATGGGTCTAACTTGTCCCATCTCTTCATAAGATGAAATAGAATGTTGGTTCTATATCATGTTAGAAGGGGTGGGATTTTTGGATTACAGACGATTTATTTCATATTTATACAGCTATATAGACGGAGAAAAGGGGGTGAATGTAGGTTATATACGCTGTGAACAGCGACAGGGAGTTTGTCGTTTTACCATGAATATTCTGGACCGTCAGGGTATAGAGGGAGGTCGGTTTAAGGTATATCTGTATAAGGCAGGTGAGAATGAAACACCCGTTGGATATTATCTGGATGAAATAATGCTGCACCGGGGATGCGGAGAATTGCATAAACAGAGCCGGAGTGATAATCTCTGGAATACAGACTGCCAAATAGAGGATTTTGATGGAGTGATTGCAGTGTATGATAAGGAACATGCATATGCCAGCCAGTGGAGTGAGATACCAATCCGGCCGGAATTGTTCCAGACCTATCAGGACTGGCAGAAACAGAAGGCTTCGGAAACAGAGAAAATGCCAAAATACATAAAAGAAAGTGATGGACTGAGCCTCCATGTGGCAGAAATATCCAGAAAAGCAGAAGAATCAGAGGATGAAACCAGAGTAGAGCCATTAATAGAGGCAAAAGATATTGGCCCTACAGAGGAACAGGTATTGGCTGAAGAGCTGGGGACCGGTAAACAAAAAGAAGAAGAAAAAGATAATCTGGCAGGGCAGCAAAAGGGAATTTCAAATGCTATTTTGCAATTAATGGAAAACCGTGCGAAACTGCCTGATTTCGAGAATCATGAGGTGTATGACTGTGTCCGAATCGAACCAAACGATATTGGGCTGCTGGCAATGGAAAACTGGAGACTGGGAGTAAATAGCTTTCTGACCCATGGGTATTATAATTATAAATATTTAATGCTTGGAAAACTTCGTTTTCAGGATGGTGTAGTGAAAGCAGTCTTGGGGGTGCCGGGAATCTTTGACAGCAAAGAACAATACATAGCTAAAATCTTTGGATTTGAAGTGTTTGTTCCGGTGAAGCATACCAACGTAAAAACAGGCAATTTTGGTTATTGGATTGTGGAACTGGTATAAGGGTTCAGCTTGGCAAAGCGATATAAATCCTGCCACTGATGATTGATTTCAGCAGATTCCTGTTCCAGCCCCTCATATGTAAAACCTAGAGCCTGAATGACGCGAATGGAAGGAAGATTCGAAGGCATAATGTGAGCTTCTATGCGATGTAATCCATATTCCCGAAACATGATTTCCAGACATTTGGTACAAGCTTCCTGAATATAGCCATGATGCCAATAACGATGGTCCAGTTTATAACCAATAGAAGCTTTCTGCATACAGCCAAATCGAATATCCGAAAAATTTACTGTTCCGATTATGAAGGAGGGATCTGATTTTAAAAAAAGATAATAACGTAAGCCGTGTTTGGCTTGCATTTCTTTCCATTCCCAATCCATAACGGAGGTTTGAAAACCTATGGTATAAAAAGCTTCCGGCCGGGTCAGTTCATAGGGTTCGAAGTATTTCTGGTTTTCTTTATAAAAATTTTGGACTGCCAGTGCGGAAGCACTGGTAAGACATTGGAGTTGTAAACGGTCTGTTTCACAGGTAAGCTGCATTCCCGGTTGTTCCTTTCTGCGTTTTATTATATAATATTGTATAATAATTCAGAAGGGTTCGCAATAGGATGACAGAAGCAGAACGATATATGGGAATGGCAATCCGGCAGGCAAAGAAGGCACTTGTCAGCGGGGATGTGCCGATTGGATGTATAATTGTATATCAGAATCAGATTATAGCAAGAGGATATAATAAGAGAAATCGAAAGAAAACCACCCTTGCACATGCAGAGTTGGATGCGATAGCCAAGGCATCTAAAGTTTTAGGAGACTGGCGATTAGAGGAATGTACCATGTATGTAACTTTAGAACCCTGTCAAATGTGTGCCGGTGCAATTGTTCAGGCACGAATCCCCAAGGTGGTAATTGGCTGTATGAATCCTAAGGCAGGATGTGCAGGTTCTGTTCTAAATCTATTACAGATGAAGGAGTTTAACCACCAGGTAGAGGTAGTGCGGGGGATTCGGGAAGAAGAATGTTCAGAATTGTTATCTTCCTTTTTCAGGGAACTTCGCAGACAGAAGCGGGAAGATAAAGAGTCGGCAGCATTGACAGAATGAGAAGTTTTCGCTATACTGTAAAAACGGTGTGTTTACCAGCCGAAATATGTTATCAAGCTTCTGTGCAACCGGGGAGTTAGCGGTGCCCTGTACCTGCAATCCGCTATAGCAGGGGCCATGGACTGATTCGGGTTGCTTTTTTATAAAGCCGCCCTTTGTAAGTGGCGTTGAAGTTTGGGTCTTACGCAATAGATGCCCACGAACCGTGTCAGGTCGGGAACGGAGCAGCACTAAGAGGGAATTTCTATGTGCCGTAAGGGTGCCTGAACTGAGTTAACTGCAAAGGTAACGTTTATAATGAACCTCTCAACTCAGTCCGCACAGATTTTTAATAGAAGATTATAGAATCAGACAGAACAAAACCCTATATTTTTGAAGGGCGTTTTGTCTGTTTTTTTATAGTGAATTTTAATATTTTATCAAAAAGAGATAGATTTTTTAATAAAATGATGGTATCATAACCTATAAGGTATTTTTAAATTGGGGTAATTAGCAGTTTTGTGTAAGTTGAAAGTTATAGGATAGACAGAATTTATGGAATGTACAGGTATTTAAGGGGTGTAAAATAATGGACTACACAAAAGTAATTGAATTTGTGAAAGAAATGACAGCGCAAAATGGACGACCGGACAATTATTCATTTCGTAGCCGTTATGAACATATTATGCGAGTATACCGTTGGGCAATTAAGCTTCAGGCAAAAGAAGGCGGCGATTTGGAAATTATTGCATTAGCCGCATTGCTTCACGATGTAGGATGGGATGAGAACCGGCCACATTGGGAAGTGAGTGCAGAGATTGCTGTAGAGTATTTAGTGGAACAGGAATTTGATGAAACTAAAATTGGTAGAATTGGGGATATTATTTTGCGGCATAGTGACAAAGATACGAAAGAGGATTTATCACTGGAATGTCGAATTGTAATGGATGCAGATTTGTTAGATGAGGTTGGTGCCATGAGTGTATTATGGGATTCCATGGCAACGGCATGTGAGGATGAAGCAAGTTATAAAAAAGCATATTACCGTATCAAGAATTATTATCGTATTAATCAACCGAAGATACGGCGTTGCAAGACAACGGCAGGCCGATTGGAATATGCGAAACGGATGAAGTGTATCGGAGAGTTTTTAAGCGAATTAGAACGAGAATTATTTTAGAAATGATTAGGAACACAGGGTACAGTCTTTTGACTGTACCCTGTGTTTTTTTCACACTTTTTTCAAAGTCTGTTCACAGAATAAATGTAAAAAATAGGTAAATTCTTGCTAAACAATCATTTAGGAGGTGAACCCATGGGGACAGAAGAACATATCTTTAAGCGGTATGAAGTGAAATATCTTTTAAGTGGTGAACAATATCAGGAATTAAGACAACGAATAGATGGACATTTAATAGAAGATACCTATGGCGAAACAGAAATCTGCAATTGTTATTATGACACACCGGATTTTCGGTTGATTCGAAACTCCATGGAAAAGACTGCATATAAAGAAAAGCTTCGATTAAGGAGTTATGGTGTGCCGGACAGCGAAGAAGCACAAGTATTTCTGGAACTGAAAAAGAAGTTCCAAGGCGTTGTATATAAGCGCAGGGAGAATCTGACAGTCCATGAGGCAGATGCTTATCTGAAAAATCACATGAAACCGGAAAAAGAAAGTCAGATTTTGAAAGAGATTGACTGGGTATTACAGTATTATCAAAATCTGCAACCTGCCATGTATCTGGCATATCGTCGGATTGCAATGTTTGAAAAAACTGCAGAGGAAGATGGACAGATAAAAAGCCATAACGGAAATCAGGATTTAAGAGTTACTTTTGACTGGGATATTCGATGGCGTACAGAGGAGATAGAACTTCAAAAGGGGATATATGGTCAAGAACTGCTTCTGTCCGGACAAAGGATTATGGAAGTAAAGACACCCAATGCCATGCCTAAATGGTTTGCAGATATACTGGATGGAATGGAACTGTATCCCTGTTCATTTTCAAAGTATGGCAAAGCATACCAGCAGTGGAAGCAGATATCAATGATAAAGAATATAGCATAAAGGAGAAGGAATATGAATCAGATGATGGAATCTATTTTTACAGAAACAACAACCGGAACCGGTACAGTAACTGCAGGTATGTTTTTCCTTTGTATGGGGGTGTCAGTAGTACTGGGAATTGCAATTGCAGGATTATATATGTTTCGTAATCAATATACAAAAAGCTTTGTAATAACTCTGGCATTGCTACCGGCAATCGTTCAGATGATTATTATGCTGGTCAATGGTAATATCGGAGCAGGAATTGCAGTCATGGGAGCATTTTCACTGGTGAGATTTCGGTCTGCACAAGGTTCCGCACGGGAAATTGGAAGCTTGTTTCTTGCAATGGCTGTAGGGCTGGCCATGGGTATGGGGTACATAGGTGTGGCAGTAGCATTTACGGTGTTGATGGGACTTGTAACCGGGATTCTCGAATTGGTAAAATTCGGAGAAAGACGAAACCCTGAACTGTTATTACGAATTACAATTCCGGAGTCATTGGATTATACACAAGTTTTTGATGAGGTATTCCAAACATTTACAAAAAGGTGTAAACTGGTTCAGGTGAAAACAACTAATATGGGAAGCCTGTTCAAATTGGAATACCGGTTGACTATGAAAGATATGAATCAGGAAAAGGCAATGCTGGATGAATTGAGATGCCGAAATGGAAATCTGGAGATTCTATGCAGCTATGGTGATTGTAATACGGAAAGCCGGGTATTATAGAAAGGAGCCAGTTATGAGACGAAAAATAACAGCAATAATGATGATAGCAGCCATGTTGATGATGGTATGTACCGGATGTGAAAAAGGAAAGACATCGGTGGGAAATCAAGAAGCAGAGGAGTCTGATTTAGCAGTAGAAGGAGTTGGAAAGGATGGAATTCAGATTACATTAAAGGATAATAAGATAATGGTAGACAGTTCCCAGGTGACAGTATCAGAGAATGTTGTTACCATTACTGCATCAGGTACTTATGTTCTAACCGGAAAACTGTCAGATGGCAGAATTGTAGTGGATGCAGGAAAAGAGGATGATGTAGAACTGGTGTTGAATGGTGTGGACATTACCTGTAGTAATTATGCACCAATTCAGATTCTACAGGCAGGAGATACAACCATTGAGTTAGCAGAAGAATCTGAAAATATTTTGACGGATGGAACTGCTTATGAATTAGCAGATGATGAAGATAATACAGATGCAGTAATTTTCAGTAAGGATGACTTGAAACTGGATGGAAAAGGAACCCTTACTATACATGCTAATTATAAGCATGGAATTGTGTGTAAAGATGATTTGGAAATAAAAGGTGGAATCTATAACATTTATGCTGAGGAAGATGGCATTAATGCAAATGACAGCATTACTGTGGATGATGGGGTTATTACAATTTCTGCCGGAGACGATGGTATGCACGTAGATGAACAGTTCATTATAAATAAGGGTGAGATTACTGTTACAGAAAGTTATGAAGGATTGGAAGGTCATTCGGTTATTATCAATAATGGTATAATTAATATTAAGGCCTCAGATGATGGAATTAATTCTAATAGTGGAAGTGATTCGGAAGCCGGTAATGAAGAATCGGTACAGAATCCTATGCAGGAAAATATACCTGAAATGCCTCAAGGAGAAGAACCTCAATCATCCAAAATGCCGGGAGAAGAAGCTGGTGAGCTTATGCCGGAAATGCAAAGCGAGGAAATCGGTGGAATGACTTCAGAAATGCCGGAAGATAGGGGAAATGGCGGAAGGATACCGGATATGTCAAATGAAAATAATCGGGGAGCCATGCCTGAGACTTTAGGAGAGGAAGAGAAAATCAGCATGCCGGATCAACCGAGAGATAGAACCCAGGGAGCTATGGCGGGAACTGGAATGCCGGGTGCTGGCGGACGTGGCATGATGGATACAGATGCAGATTCCCTGATTGAAATTAATGGCGGTATAATTACAGTGGATGCAGATGGGGATGGTTTGGATTCCAATGGCTATTTAACTGTAAATGGAGGAGAACTCTACATTAGTGGTGCATCTAATGATGGAAATAGTGCAATTGACTATGGAATAGAAGCAACCATTAATGGTGGTATTCTGATTGCTACGGGATATAGCGGTATGGCAGAATCATTTAACAGTACATCTAAACAGTATTGTCTGCTTCATAAGACTCAGGCAATAGCAGAAGGTGGAACAGAAGTAGTAGTAAAGAACAGTGCAGGTGCAGAATTAATTCGCTGGACACCAGAAAAAGATTTTAACTGTATTTTGGTATCTACTCCCGAAATGGATAGCAATATAGAGTATACTGTAGAATTAGATGGTGTGGAGGATACCATATAGTTACAGAATTTGTATGATATTCAGCTCTGGCTCTTTGGATAAATCAATAAATCGGTCCGGAGTATGAATCATAGGTTTTGACGGGGTGTGGTCGTTTAACATAACGATTTCACCCTGTTCCTGATTGGACAGCAAAACGGTTTCATGAAGATAGGTTTGTGCGATTCCTCTTAAAAAGGTCAGTAGGTATTCCGTATCGTATTTTTGGTAGCCTTCTGCTTCAAATTGTCG
>CAMEWU010000046.1 GCA_945946715.1 uncultured Clostridium sp.
TAAGGTGTAAGATAAAACACATTTAATATCCCCATATTTAACTGCTTTAATGCTCCTTCATCATACATGCCCTTCATCGCCTGATTTTGATACTTTTTCAAAAAATAATGCCAATCCGAGATAAAATTCTCATAGCGTTTCAAGTCTGATATACCCAGCCATTGTCGAATCTTTACTTTTGTCTTTTGTTCTGCCTTACACTGGTGTAATTGAAGAAAATATTGAAAGGTATCATCTTCATATAGCCTTCCTAACGGGAACATCCGACACATTCCCGGACGAATACCATGGATTCTGCAACGCCCCTTTTCATTTAAATAGTAACAGACATTTGACGATTCCTGCATTTTCAGATTCGGCAGGATAAGCCCCTCTATTACATTCAATTCCACAGAAGTAGCTAATAAATCTTGAAATGACCGATTTTCTCCTACTGTCAACTGATATACATCATAAGGATCCAGCACAATAGACTGTCCCATATTATGACAACATGCGGAACAACCTTTACAGTCATTACAGCCTACCTTTGCCATATCACTGCTACTATATAGCTTTCCATCCGATACTTCTTTCAAATTCCATTCTCGTTCCATATCAATCCCCTTCGCTAAGATAAAGCCTGCTCTGCTTCTTCCAAGCCTGTATATCCATATAAAAGTACTGTATTAAGCATAATCTGTTCTGCCAGATTTTTATCTTCATTCACTAATTGTGTAATGAAACGTCCATACATGACTAGCATAGGATCTGAATACGTCAGTAATTCTCCGCGCAAATATGTCTCATAAGAAGTATCCCATTCCATATCCTCGCTGGTATGAATTCTTCTTGCATTTCCAGCCAGTTTGGGATACTTTGACTGGAATTCCTCCATCCACTTCACCTGTATCTTAACTATTTCGTTCACGATATTACGTTTATCCGGTGAAACCGGTGGCAAATCCGGTTCTATCTTTGCATATTCCTCCGGAGCAGTAGATTCCATCATCCGTCCATACTTTTCTGTAATCATATTCCAGCCTTCAGACATTTTTCCTTCGAATTCCATCCGGTACTGAAGAAGCATTTCCTTTGTCCAGGTCCGGTATTGGCTGACCCTCATTATATGGAAGGTATGCCAGTCATCCTGACAGCCTGCTCTTCCACCTTCATTCTTCACCTGGTCAAACGCCTGAAATTCCATTACCGCGATTCGTTCTGCCAATTCTTCTACTGTGCACTCTATCCATTCTGCACTTTCTTCCAATCCTTCCCCGTAATTTTCCAGATAGAGAATATCCCCCTTGGTTTTAGGATAAACGATTCCTTGGTTCACCATTCCTTCCAATAAAGATGCTGCTATTGATTCTATCAGTTGATTATTGGCCGCAACATCCTGTAAATCAGTCTTAATTAACTGCTGTGCTAACGATTTTATATCATCACAAAATTCAAAGCATTCCATTCCCCGATTCAACCACTTATCATGAGGACAAAACTGACGGTTAATTAAATATGTCGCATGAATCGCATATTCTAATGACTTGCTCCGCATCAAGGAAGCAGCTACCCAATCCTGTCTTTTAGCCATTCTGGGATAATTATACTGTCCATACTGTGAGAACAATGATGTATACTGTGCCAATCTTAGCAACCATGTTCTTCCCGGATAATACGCTTTTATTTGGTTTCGAATTCGTGAAAATTCACCCAGGTCATCCCGGAACACTTTTCCGTTCACAGCAGCAGCCAGACGTTCTTCTCCCACTAGCGACCAGTCATTTTCTCCTTGTGGTCCCTCTTTACATCCAGTTAATTGCAGATAGAAATCTGAAATTCTCCGTACTCCAAAGCGATCTTTTGAATGAATCGTCCAGAACGTATTGTCATTCACTCCATTCACCCATTCTTCATAGGCCTTTTGCAATTTTTCTCCAATTGCTTCATAATCCTCATCGGTCAGCCACATACTAAAACCAATTCCAAAATCATGGTCTTCCGATATATCATCATCAAATCCAAATCGATCTGATCCTTCCCCTGCAAACCCTACAGCAATTCTTGCTTCATAGTCCGGAAACTGCTCATGAATCTTCTCAGCACCATACTCCCGGTAAAATTTCTCGCTCAACTCTAAACCGGATAAGCGTTTTGCTTTTCCATTATTACCGTTTTTTTCTGATTCTTGAATCTTTGCCTTCACTTGTTGCAGATTGTCTTCAACTCGCCGATAAGCTTCTGTTTTCCCAATATATGCTTCAATCATATGTAACGCCCGTTCATAATAAGCTTCTGACTCTTTATACTCTTTATTCTGAAAGCTTGCTTCTCCCATAGCAGACAAAGCCGCTGCCATGTGAGTATCTTCCACATTCATTGATTCAAAAATCGTGATTGCCTGTTTTAGATGGATAATAGAATCTTTTATGTTATGATTTGCTATCTCGCTGGCTCCCAGGTTCGCCAGCGTAACAGCTGTCTGGAATTCCTTGCCTGGTGTATGCTCTGCAATCACCAGTGCCTTTTGCAAACATTGAACTGCCATATCATACCGTCCCATCTCCTGATAAAGCAAGGCAACATTATTATATAATTCTGCATACCGGAAATCCATTTCCGGCACTTGTCCCTCGAACAAAGCAAACACCTGGCTATAATATTTCATTGCCATCTCCAAATCCCCTGCAGCCCTCAGTGCATTCGCTGAATTTAACAAAGTAGTCGCATGTGGTAAGGAATCTGCCAGACCTGCCTCCTCAATCAATTCCAATACCTCTTTAATTGCTTGTTTTGCTTTATCATACTGACTGGTTTCCCGAAAGAAACCCATCATTTCATTTAAAATTGTAATTCTGGCACTAATATCCTGTTCCTGTAATGCCTGTTCCATACTTAATTGAAAATAAGGTTCTACTTTTTCCATTTCTCCTTTTGAAAACAATTCATCTAATCCATCAAAAAATAATTGTATATTCATGTGCTTTAATCCTCCAGTCTATCTAGAATTTCAATCCAGTAATCATTCCTAAATATAATAGCACATTTTATACACTATATGAAGTAGAACCTAATGATTTTTTCGAACATATACCAATCCAAATGCATTTGGTCCTACATGACTACCAATTACTGCACCTGCATGAATTAAATGTTTCATACGAATCTGATATCCTGCCAGTCTAAGACTCTTTCTCAGTTGCTGTGCGGCTTCATCCACGTAGCTGTACATCAGGTAAATCGGATACCGTTCATCCGGTATTTCATGCTGAAGCTGTTCCGTCAAATACCTTACTGCTTTTTGCTGACCTCGTATTCGTGCAATGACTTCCGGTGTTCCTTTCTGATTTACGAATAATACCGGTTTTACTTTGACAATACTGCCAATCGCAGCCGCAACCTTAGAAATTCTCCCTCCTCTATGGAGATACTCTAAGGTATTGACACAAGCATATAACCGTAAATCCATACATAAATGCAGAATTGCTTCAGCAATTTCTTTTGCAGACTTTCCTTGTTCTCTTAGCACTACTGCCTGCTCAACCAGCAATAATTCCCCGGCTGACGCGGAGCAACTATTAATTAAATAGCATCCCTCTCCTTCATAATTGTCACCATATACATTCCTTGCAGCATTTACAGCACTTTGATAAGTCCCACTAAGCGAAGAAGATAGTAAAACAGCTACTACATCATCTCCTGCCGCTTTTGCTTTCTTAAAAATGGCTTCAAATTCATAAGGTGGAACTTGCGATGTCTTTGGAAAATCAGAACTACCGATTAATCTTTCATAAAATTCTGTTTTGGATATATCTATATTCTCCTTAAATACTTTATCATCCATTATGATAGATAAAGGTGCACAAGTTATTCCCCACTCTTCTATCATGCTTGTTTCAATATCAGAAGCAGAATCTGTTACTATTCTTACCATGATTATAGTACCTCATCTTTATATTTTCAAAAATAGTATAAGCAATGAAAAAAGAAATATCCCAAAATTATATAACAAATTCTCTTTCGCTCGCCTCATTTTTCTGATAAAATATATCCATAGCGTAAATCGCGAAAAAATTCATTTTAGGAGGTATTTTATGGCAAACAGATTTGTATTAAACGAGACAAGTTATCATGGTTCAGGAGCAATTCAAGCGATTCCGGAGGAAATTACCGGTCGTGGATTTCAAAAAGCATTCGTATGTTCCGATCCTGATTTGATTAAGTTCGGGGTTACAAAGAAGGTGACAGACGTATTAGATGCTGCAAACATTACATATGAGATTTATTCAGAAATCAAACCAAATCCAACGATTGAAAATGTACAGACCGGTGTAGCTGCTTTTAAGGCTTCCGGTGCAGACTGTATTGTAGCAATCGGAGGCGGTTCCTCCATGGATACTGCTAAAGCAATCGGCATTATTATTAAGAATCCGGAATTTGCAGATGTCAGAAGTCTGGAGGGTGTGGCACCAACCAAGAACAAATGTGTTCCAATCATTGCAGTACCAACTACTGCAGGAACTGCAGCAGAGGTTACTATTAATTATGTTATAACTGATGTTGAAAAGAACCGTAAAATGGTATGCGTAGATGTTCATGATATTCCTGTGGTTGCCGTTGTTGACCCTGATATGATGAGCTCTATGCCAAAGGGATTAACCGCAGCAACCGGTATGGATGCTTTGACCCATGCTATTGAGGGTTATATCACAAAGGGTGCCTGGGAACTAAGTGATATGTTCCACTTAAAAGCAATTGAAATCATTTCTAAGCATTTACGTGGTGCTGTAGACAATACCCCGGAAGGCAGAGAGGGCATGGCTCTTGGTCAGTATGTGGCTGGCATGGGCTTTTCCAATGTAGGCCTTGGTATTGTACACTCTATGGCTCATCCTTTAGGTGCTTTATATGATACTCCACACGGAATTGCAAATGCCATTATTCTTCCAACGGTTATGGAATATAATGCACCTGCTACCGGTGACAAATATCGTGAAATTGCAAGAGCTATGGGTGTAAAGGGTGTGGACGACATGTCCATTGAAGAAGCCAGAACTGCTGCTGTGGAGGCTGTTCGTCAGTTATCAAAGGATGTAGGAATTGCAGAAAACCTAAAAGAGATTGTAAAGGCAGAGGATATTCCATTCTTAGCCCAGTCTGCTTACGACGATGCCTGCAGACCTGGCAATCCAAGAGATACCAGTGTAGAAGAAATCACTGCTCTTTATGAGTCATTGATTTAACGAAATACTAGAAATAAGGAGTATTCATTATGTATGAAATGAAACCGGAATATTTGACTAATATTCCACTCATTGATGAAGAACACCAGCAATTGTTCGATTATGCCAATCAGATTTGTGACCTGCTTCATCAGGAATTCATTGCTGATAAATACGATAATATTGCAGACATTTTAGGAAAATTGCGAGATTACACAAAGAAGCATTTTGCAGATGAGGAAGCTTATATGGAATCCATTCAATATAAGAGACTCTTTTCTCAGAAGATACAGCATAACGAATTTATTCAGAAATTAGATGCGTGGGATTTGGAATCCATTGACGAATTGGAAAATCAAGATGAAGCAATTCAGGAAATGCTCAACTTCTTAACTGACTGGTTAATCCATCATATTCTGGAACTGGATACCCAGATTGGGAAGTAAATTGTAAGGGCGGAAGGTATGATACCTTCCGCCCTTGATTCATCAATAAGCTTGAAAAATACTTTTTTAATTAATTTATTCTTCCTTCAGACCATATATAATCACTTCTTGATTCGCACTGTATACTGCGAAATAATCATAACTGCACCAACCGCTGTCATAATGATTCCAATAATCAAAACTGGCTTCCACGCACTAAAATATGCACACTGAATATAGTAATCAACAAGTATGGAATCGACTTGATTAGACGGTACTCCAAGCGAAATCATGTTTCCTGTGCCTGTCTCCTTAGATTCTCATCTGAAGTTGTAGACAAATATCCTATATACGAATTATTACCCGCAGGAATCAGATAGTAATATCTATTCTCATTTGGTCCATCATTCTTATACTGCACCTCTTTGTCAAACACACCATAATTGCACGGTATTTCACCTTCCACTACCATTCCGTTCTGAATATCATAGCTCTGTATATTTGCAATGTTAACCGGCGTCTTGTTTACATAACCATATCATTGCCAATATTGCGTAAATTTAGGATATATTAATATACTTTTTCATAAGTTCTTTCCTCCGTTTATAGTCAATTCTTAGCTCTTTGTACTTCTTTCGTTAATTACAAATTAACCCTGTCTCAATTATAACAAGACAGGGTTAATCTCTCAATTAGTTTTTCCAAAAAGTTCCAAGACTATGCGAGTCCATGTTCTTCAATCCAATTTAACATGATAGGCTTTGATTCCTCAATTCTTTTTCCTCGAATCTCAAATACGACAATTGTTAATACCGTAAAGAATAATGCAAGCGATACCAATACTGTCAATTCTGTTCCAATGCTTTGTCCACCTGCAATTGCACTTCTAAACGCATCTACCGAATATGTAAATGGCACAAACTTATGAATCGCAGCTGCAAGCTTACCGGATATCTCTATCGGATAAGTTCCTGCTGAGCCGGCAAGCTGCAATACCATGAATATAAGCATGATAAAGCTTCCAACCTTACCAAGTAGTACATCAAAGAAGTATTGAATTGACATAAAAGCAATTGCCGCAACCGCTGCAACAAGGAATGTTTTTCCCATACTTTCCGGACTAAAGCCTAACGTACCTTTCAAAATCAACATTGCTGAACCTGCCATCAATATTGCCATCGGATAACAGATAACCGCCTTACTAGACCACCACACAAATCCATTTTTTAATTCACCCGTATATTCTGTCAAAGGATACATCAGACAAAATGCCAAGCATGCAACCCATAATCCTACCGATAACATGTATGCCGCCATTGCATGACCATTGTTCTCTACATGTGTAATCTGAGTTTCTTCCGTCTCTACCGGAGCAACAAACATATCGATATTCTTATCCGTTGCTTCATTTTCTCGTACCTCTACAGCACCATCGGCAAGTTCATCATGGAGTTTTTCTGTACCATCCTGTAATTCAACCAAGCCATCTTCCAATTCTTTTGAACCGTCTGAAAGCTTAAATGCTCCATCTGATATCTGTGCCGCACCACCGGTAAGATTTGAAACACCGCTTAACAAGGTTGTATCATTTTCCACTAATTGCCTGGTTCCCGCCTGTAATGCTAACACACCATTTTCCATCTGTGTTACACCTGAGTCAAGACCTTCTGCAAGAGTTGATGAACCATCTGCAAGCTTATCTGTACCCATACTAATTGCTTCATTATAACCTTCCAGGGTTGTAAGACCTGTATTCAAGTTGGCAACACCGTTTGTGTATGTCACAAGTCCGGTCTGAAGACTTGATGTCCCAGACTGTATGGACGTAATTCCGGTATTGATGCTTATCATTCCCGGAATTAATCCTAATGAAGAATCTGTTCCATCAAGCCCTTCTTTTACGGATAACAACCCCGTCTCCAGACTTGTAATGGCATTCGCTGAAGGAATTAATACCTGATCTGCACCAGTATTTAATGCATCAATACTATTTGCAAGGTCAGTAACCGTTCCATCCGATCCAACCATTGCCTGAATATTTTCATCTACATTTGTAAGTACAGTATCTGCATATCCAACATAATACACTGCACCACCTGTAGGATTCGTTCCATCCGTAACCAATAAACTATCCATTGCAGCTTTAATCGTTTCCTTCTGATCTCCTGTAAGAGACGAATCGTTAGCTAAAAGTGTAGTCAGTTTTGTATATGCATCCATGATTTTTGTTTTTGCACTATTTGTATTACTCTCAGCTGTCATAATATAGGAATCTAACGTGTTCATAGAAGCAACTAAGCCTGTCTGTGAATTATTTACTCCTGCATTCAACGTATCAATCGACGAATCCAATGTATTTAGTCCGCTGACTGCAGCCCCTAACTGCTGTTGTTTCTCTTCTGTCAACGTTTCTCCAATGCTGTTACTCATCGTCTGCATTCCCACAAGAATTTGTCCACTGCCTTCCTGAAGTCTTGTTGTTCCATTTGACAGGGAACTAACACCTGCAAGCAAAGTTGCATCATTTGCAGCCAATATTGACGCACCATTTCTTGCACTTGAAACTCCCTCTGTATAAGAAGAAAGGCTATGATTCAACTCCTTTGCACCATTTGCCACCTGATAGGCTCCGGTAACGGCATCCTTCTCAAGTGTCTCAACTCCACCATATACCTGACTTACACCATCATTCACAGCTTCTACTCCGGCTACATAACCAGAAAGCCCCTGTTCCAAGGTTTCAGCACCATTCTTGAATGTAAGAGAACTATTTGCAAGTACCTGTAAATTCTCTCGAATCGTTTCATTTCCCTCAAGTAACTTATCTTCGCCATCCAGCATTTCCTGTGTTCCATTAACCGCTTCGTCAAAACCATCAGCAACCGTTACCAAATTGTCAAATACTGTCTCTGTGTAGGAACGTGTAACCTCTTCTATAATATTTGCCTTAATTTCCTTCATCGCACTTTCTGATAACTTCATAGAAATATAGTTCACACCGGGGTTCGTCTGATAGGAAAGAATCATCTTTTTCGGATTGTCATCCATAACTGTAGCTGCATTGGCTGAGAAATCCTCCGGAATCGTTATTACCATGTAGTAATTACCTTTTTCCAGTCCATGCTGTGCATTTTCCTCATCAACTACCATAAATGACATCGAATCGTTTTCGCTTAGTGACTCAGCCAAATCATCACCGACTGACAATGTTTTACCATTATAAATAACGGATTTATCCTTATTCACTACCGCAACCGGGAGTTCCCCAAGATCTCCATAAGGATCCCACATGGAGGATAAGAATAATCCGGCATAGATGGATGGAATCAAAATGATTGCAACCATTACGACTAATAATAATTTGTTATGTAATAATGATTTTAACTCGTTTTTAATCATATTACAGCCTCCTTTTAACATCCACTTATTAGACATCTGTCTCTTATAACAATGGCTATCTTAATCTACAAGTGTATATCACGCAATGGTCAGTTATTTCCCATTTTGTGTATTAATATACACTTTTGTATTATTTTGTATATTTAATTCTCAAAATTAAGAATTAATTTAGATTTTAATTACACACTTGTTGCTTTATATACATTTATATATTATATTAAATATTGAAATCGTTAACTATATAATTCCAGAAAAGGAGAATTCATATGGAAATAGATTGGACAAACTATGACCCCCATCCGGACCGACGTCAGAGAAAATCATGTATTGCCATAGAAAAGGCTCTGCTTGAGCTTATGCAGACAAAGCCGATTGATATGATTTCCATCAGTGAACTTGCAGAGAAAGCCGACGTAAATCGTAAAACGTTTTATAATAACTACAATTCGATCGAAGATGTTGAACAAAGCATCGACCGTAAGATTACTGCATTTATATTTGATACCCTTCCAAAAAAAATAACAATCAACAATGAAATAGAAATCTACCATTTACTCCTTAATTTCACATTATCGATTGAGCCTTACAAGAAATTACTTGGAAAAATGGCAAAAAATAAAGGCTCGATAACAATTACCGAGCATTTAAAAGACCAGATTCTTCCATATGTAGAAAAGAGTCTGGAAAACTACAATATAGCAAAGGCCGTCATACCATATATCAACACATATATTGTAGACAGCCTTTCAAGTATCTATTTCCAGTGGTTTAACGACAACAATCTGAATGCACAACAGGTAGCTCTGCTTGCCTATAACCTAACCACATCTGCTATTAAACTTGACAATTACCGGGACATTGTTTGTGAATCATAGGGTATTCATTTATACGTTGTATTTTACATCTGTTGAACCCGATTCAGATATCTATCCCAGTTCATGATTACATCATCGCAATGCACTTTAATCTGATAAGTATCAGACGGAAGCGTATCATATTGATCTTCATTCGCTTTTTCAAGGAATAGAACGTAGTCATTCGTATCTTCTATACGTTCTATCCCCTGAAGATACATTCCACCGAGATGATTTAGCACTTCATTAAGAGCACTATCGTCCAAAGTAACATCTTTCACCTCTTCTATGAGCTTTTCATTCGCATCATATACTTTCATGCCATCCTTAATTCCCATAACAATCGAACTATTTTTGAAATAAATCTGTGTCAAATCCGCATAACTTTCAACAAACTGACTGTTCTGGGAATTGTTGCTTTTAACAATAAGTGCCTCCACTTCCAACACCAAATCCGTCTTGTTATTATTTCTTTTAACTATATGACAATCATCATATCGAAAGTTGTCCACTTCATTCATTGATTTGAAACTCATATTACCATTTCCTTTCTAAACCTATTGAAATGTATGCAACTAAGATACACAATGCGTAGGGGAATAAACCTCTTCTATCCATCTTCCAACTATGTTGGTCAACTTCATACGTTGACCGATAAAGCTGTGATTACTTGCAATCGATTCATACTGAATATTACCGCCAGCCTCTGCCAGTTTCGTTGCTAATGGTTTCAGCATTTTATCCGGAGGGGCAATTGTATCATAAGATGCCTCAACCAATAAGACATTTTTATGAATTAACTCTTCATACCGATTCAAGACACTGAGTTCCTGTTGATTAACAAGTGCATTTTCATACACTTCGCTTGCAGAAGTCATCTTAAGACACTGGCCTTCTGTTTCTATCATCAGGAATAAGTCTTTTTCCATTTTGTACCGAAAGGCTGCACCAATGTCATAAGCAGCCATAGCAACAACACCTCTAATAAAACCAAGGTCTTTTGCGGCGTTAAGTACCGTCTGACCACCCATGCTATGACCAACAAGGAAAATGTTGTTCACATCAATTCCGTACTGATCCGCGATGGCAGAATTATGTGCCCATTTCGCTATAGCAATCAAATCTTCCTTAAGATTCGTGAACAAATAATTTCCTTCACTTCCCCAGGCACCACGATGATTCATATGAATCACAACACATCCCATTCGCATAAACGCGAGTTCAAGATCATTATTCGTAGTATATCCCGGGAATCCATGGGACATAATAATGGTTGGATATGGTCCACTGATTCGTCTATCAGGTACAAGCAGATAGCCATATAAGTGACATCCACCACTTACAATATTCAATTCAAATATCTCAGGACAAGATGTTTGATAATCTTCTTCGTATTCAACAAAAGCATTATTTGATTTCATAGAACCTCCCACTTCACCTAAAAAGTCACTGTCATACCTGTAGTTCATTCCTGTAATTGTGAAATAAAGTTTTCCTTTAACCTCTGACAAAACGCCTCTATCTTTTCATCATCTTCAACCTTCCTGTTTTCTTTTGGGTCGACCAAAATCAGTTCAGCTTCAAATTCTTCTATACCAATATATTTCTTCATTTTTTTAATAGCCTTATCAGCACCACCGCCACTAAAACATGTAAATACTGCGATTTTCTTCCTGCGAATATCCGGGTTTTCTTTTATAAAAGTTCTAACAGGCGGTGTAAAATTACTGGCCCATACCGGAGTGCCCAAGATAATTCTATCATACTTCTCAACGCTGAATTCATACGGTTGTAATATAGGCTTTTCTCCCATAACAGCACTTTTCCCACCCCAGATGAACTTTTTTGCGCCTTCATCCGGATATGCTTTGACTGGTTTGATTTGAATGATATCCGCCTCTATTTTTTCTGCAATTTTATCTGCTACATATTTTGTATTCTCTGACATTGAATAATATACGATTGCTGTTTTCATTTCTTCTCCCACTCCTTCATCTGTTCTTTCGCCTCTTTGCACCAATCCAGATACGCCTCATATGTTTTAATACCAAACTGAACCGTTAAATAATAATACTTATGCGTATCATTCTCCAAATACTGCATCAGATTTTCTGCAAACATATTTAAAACGACTAATTCGTTCCTGCACTTTTCCTCAAAGCGTTCAATGTGCTCCTTTGCTCCCTCAAAACCGTTCTCATTTCCAAAGAAAAGCTTTAAGAGTGTCTCATATCGAAGTTCATCTTTTTCTGCAGGTTTTTTCAACCACTCTTTTAATGTTTCTTTTCCATACTCTGTAATTGAATAAGAAATCTTCTCCCGCCCATTGAAACTGGAATCTTCCATAGTCACTTTACCTTCCGTTTCGAGCTGGCTTAAAGTCGGATATATACTTCCATAACTGCCACCCCAGAAAAAACGGAGAGTCGTATCAAGCCTTTTTTTCATTTCATAACCGGTCATAGACTCATGACTCAACAAACCTAATAAAACATAATCCATCTTCTTTGAATTTGCCATTCTTCTATCTGCTCCTTTTAAATCCATCAGACATTTCTGATTACATTTTTACAGGGGAATACATTTCTCTTTCTCAGATATAATATGTATTCCCGGCAAATGCAACAAATGTCTGATTTTAGTTCCGATAATCATAAATGGTGCCATCCAACAGAAATAGTGGCAAAATACTCTTTTTCCCAAAAGTACTGCCGGTATTAGTATCAGAACTATCACCCCATAGTATACCTTCCATAGCTCCTTGGATAATCAAATAAGGGGACATATATCATATCGTAACCGAAAAAAAGCATGGAAATATTCAATAGTAATTCTCTAACATTCTGTCTTTTCACTAGCACCTTCCATATATCAAACAGATACATCAAATAATATATCAGTTTGATATATTTGTCAAGATAAAATGCATGTTAGACAGCGATTATTCATTATGTATAAAATGAAACCGGAATATTTGACTAATACTCCTCTCATTGACT
>CAMEWU010000047.1 GCA_945946715.1 uncultured Clostridium sp.
CGGTTCCGTTTATTTTGGTTAATTATGATAATGCATATACCTTACGAGAAGGTGGATGTCTGGCTGATATTGCACCGACTTTGTTAGAAATTATGGAATTACCTCAACCAAAAGAGATGACAGGTAAATCTTTATTAATTAAGAAATAGAAAAATATGTATGTTTTTTCTTCCTTCTGCACATACTTATGAATAAAGTTTTGTGCAGGAGGAATTTTTTATGCGTGAAGTTAAAATTGTTGATGTCCATGCAAGAGAGATATTAGATTCCAGAGGAAATCCTACCGTGGAGGTAGATGTAGAAATTGAAGGAGGAATTATTGGAAGATCACAGGTGCCTTCCGGTGCTTCTACCGGTGAACATGAAGCATTAGAGCTTCGGGATGGTGAAAAACGGTATCAGGGTCAGGGCGTGGAAAATGCTGTTACGAATGTGAATACCCGGATTGCAGACCGGATTATCGGACAGAATGTATTCCATCAGGCAGAAATTGACCGGATTATGCTGGAAGCAGATGGCACAGAGAATAAGTCAAAATATGGGGCAAATGCGATTCTTGGTGTGTCATTAGCAGTTGCAAAGGCGGCAGCAACTGCCTTAAAGATGCCTTTGTACCGTTACATTGGCGGTGTTAACGCCAGAACCATACCGGTTCCAATGATGAATATTTTGAACGGGGGTAAACATGCCGATAATACCGTTGATTTACAGGAATTTATGATTGCTCCTGTAGGTGCAGATTCTGTAAAGTATGGAATGC
The DNA here is from genome assembly GCA_945946715.1 of uncultured Clostridium sp. Taxonomy (GTDB): domain Bacteria; phylum Bacillota; class Clostridia; order Lachnospirales; family Lachnospiraceae; genus CAG-632. The sequence goes on from CAMEWU010000047.1 coordinate 761, forward strand.
AGATGGCTTGTGAAATATATCATACTTTAAAGAGTATTTTGAAAAAGAAGGGCTTATCCACAGCTGTAGGCGATGAGGGAGGATTTGCACCGGATTTGCCTAGTTCACAGGCTGTGTTAGACATTATTGTGGAAGCCATTACGGAAGCCGGATACCACCCGGGTGAGGATGTAAAGATAGCTATTGATGCGGCTGCATCTGAATTATATATGGAAAATCAGGATTTGTACTATTTTCCGGGAGAAAGTCAAATGTCCGGCAAGGATGTATATCGAAATGCTGAAGAAATGGTGCAATACTATGAAGATTTGGTCTCCAAATATCCAATTTTTTCACTGGAAGATGGCTTGAATGAAAATGATGTCCGTGGCTGGAAATTATTGACCTATCGTCTGGGAGATAAAATCCAGCTGGTAGGGGATGATTTATTTGTTACCAATACAGAACGCCTTTCTATGGGAATTGATGCCCAGATTGCAAATTCTATTCTGATAAAATATAATCAGATTGGAACGCTGACAGAGACTTTAAATGCTATCCATATGGCAACCAGAGCCGGATATAGTACAGTGATTTCACATCGTTCCGGGGAGACAGAGGACAGTTTTATTGCAGATTTGGCAGTTGCAGTCAATGCCGGACAGATAAAAACCGGTGCACCTTGTCGGTCTGACCGGACAGCGAAGTATAATCAGTTGATTCGAATTGAGGAGGAGCTTGGAAAGGTATCTATCTACCGTATGTAACATGCTCCATATATTGCAAGAAAAAAAGGTTGAATTTCCGTATATACTGTGTTAAAATCAACAACAGTTGAGTTTTTTAGAACGGAGGTGTCAATTATGAAGCTTGCACTTACAATCGTATTTTTGTTAGTAGCTGTTATTCTGGCAGTTTTAGTATTATCACAAGAAGGAAAAACCAATGGGTTATCCAGCTCCATCGGAGGAGGTACGGAAACCTACTGGAGTAAGAATAAAGGACGTTCCAAAGAATCAAAATTAGCAATGTTTACAACCATTCTTGCAATTGTATTCTTTGTGCTGGCATTAGTCTTAAGTTTAGGATTTTTCTAAGAGATAAGAAGCTGTCGTTTATACGGCAGCTTTTATTTGTGCAATAAGCCATCATGCAGAAATTGTGCTTGCACAAATTTCTATATGATGGCCAATGTTCATCGAGCCGCCAGGCGAGATGTCATTGATTGCACGTCGAGTAGGAGTCAGCCTACTCGATTTTGCATCAGTATGAACGGGGAAAATGTAAGCTTTAGATATGTGGAGGAATTATGGAAGAACAATATTTACAACGAAAACAAATAGTGAAAGATGTGATATATAGTCCGGAGTATAAGCCTCTGAAGTATAAAGAGCTTGCTTTTTTATTACAAGTAAAAGAAGAAGAAAAACCGGTATTATCTCAGATTTTAAATGAACTGTTGGAGGAGGGAATGATTGTCAAGACTCCTCGAGGTAAATATCAGAAGTTAGAAAACGGAATAATGTCCGGTGTTTTTACGGGAAACAGTCGTGGATTTGGATTTGTTACGGTGGAAGGTGAGACAGAGGATTATTTTATTCCGGGAAACCAGTGCAATGGTGCTTTGCATATGGATAGTGTGCTGATGCGGGTTACGAACCAGTCAACTGCTGGCGGAAGAAGAAAAGAAGGAGAAATTGTAAAGGTTATATCCCATGGTATCAAAGAACTGGTGGGTACTTTTGACCCGGGAAAAGGCTTCGGCTTCGTGATTCCTGATAACGTGAAATATAATCAGGATATTTTCATACCTAAAGCATTGACCAAAGGTGCGGTAAAAGGGCACAAGGTGGTAGTGCAGATTACGGATTTTGGCGGAAAAAGCCGTAAACCGGAAGGTCGAATCATAGAGATACTGGGTCATATTAATGACCCGGGTACTGATATTCTATCCATAGTGAAAGCCTATGAACTGCCGGTTGAGTTTACAGATATGGAAATGAGACAGGCAGAACGTACTCCGGATACAGTAGATTCGGCAGATATGGCAGGAAGAAAGGATTTACGAGATTGGCAGACGGTGACTATAGATGGAGAAGATGCAAAAGATCTGGATGATGCCATTACCGTTACCAAAACTGAGTATGGTTATGAATTGGGTGTGCATATTGCAGATGTTTCTCATTATGTAACAGAGCATTCTCCTTTGGATGAAGAAGCAGTAAAACGAGGAACCAGTGTTTATCTGGTTGATCGGGTAATCCCAATGTTGCCGCACAAACTGTCAAATGGTATCTGTTCCCTGAATCAGGGTGTCGACCGGTTGGCATTAAGCTGTATAATGCAGATAGATGCGAAAGGTAAAGTGATTGGACATGAGATTGCGGAAACTGTGATTCGGGTGGACAGACGAATGTCTTATACCAATGTAAACCGGATTTTGGAAGAACAGGATGGAGAAGTTATGAAGGAGTATGAGGAACTTCTTCCTATGTTCTATATCATGAAAGAACTGGCGGATATTCTGAGAAGCCGGAGAGACCAACGAGGCTCTATTGATTTTGATTTTCCGGAATCTAAAATTGTTCTGGATGAGAAAGGATTTCCGATAGAGATTAAGCCATATGAGAGACTAACGGCAAATAAAATTATTGAAGATTTTATGTTGATTGCCAATGAAACAGTGGCTGAGGATTATTTTTGGCAGGAACTTCCATTTGTTTATCGGACCCATGAAGCACCGGATCCGGAAAAGATTAAGAAGCTGAGTGTTTTGATTTCAAATTTTGGGTACTATTTCAAGGCGAATCCGGAGGAATTACATCCAAAAGAATTTCAAAAGTTACTGGAACGTATTTCCGGTTCTCCGGAAGAAGCTTTAATTAGTCGTTTGACACTCCGTTCCATGAAGCAGGCACGGTATGGTACGGTATGTACCGGTCATTTTGGACTTTCTACTCAGTATTATTGTCATTTTACATCGCCGATTCGTCGATATCCGGATTTACAGATTCATCGGATTATTAAGGAAAATCTTCATGGTGGACTGAATGAGAAACGAATCAAGCATTATGAAAAAATTCTTCCAAAGATAACGGAGGATTGTTCCAAGTTGGAACGCCGGGCGGATGAAGCAGAACGTGAAGTAGAAAAACTAAAAAAGGTACAGTACATGTCAAAGCGAATTGGGCAATGCTTTGAGGGTGTAATTTCCGGTGTCAATACATGGGGAATGTTTGTAGAATTGCCGAATACCATAGAAGGTCTGGTGCATGTGACGAATATGATAGATGATTATTACTACTATGATGAGTCACAATATGCTATGATAGGAAAAGAGACCGGTAAGAAGTATACCCTGGGGCAAAAAGTACATGTCATGGTACAAGATACAGACCGTATGATGAAAACCATAGATTTTGTACTGGTTCAGGATGAGGAGGAGAAACATGGCGAAGGAAAAGGGCAGTCGCTTGATTGCAAATAATAAAAAAGCATATTTTGACTACTTCATTGAAGATACCTATGAAGCCGGAATTGCTCTGGCCGGAACAGAAGTGAAATCCCTGCGATTGGGCCACTGTAGTATTAAAGAAGCGTTTATCGGTATTGAAAATGGAGAAATCTATATTTATCATATGCATATCAGTCCGTATGAAAAGGGTAATATTTTTAACAAAGACCCTTTGCGGACTCGGAAACTTTTGCTTCATAAGGGAGAAATTAACAAGCTTATGGGGCAGTCAAAAGAAAAGGGTTATACCATTGTTCCTTTAAAAGTCTATTTTAAAGACAGTCTGGTTAAGGTTGAAATCGGTCTGGCAAGAGGAAAGAAGTTGTATGATAAGCGACAGGATATTGCCAAGAAAGACCAGAAGCGAGAAGCAGAAAAAGAGTTTAAAATTCGAAATTTACAGTAGGGAAAGAAGGGATTGCTTTGAGTCAGGAAAAGGTGAATAAACGAAAGAGTAAAAAGCAGACCAGAAAGCAGATACAACGAAAAAGGAGTATTCGTAATATGCTCTGGATTCTGGCAGGCTGTATCATATTTGGCGGTGCAATCGGATTTCTGCTTGGAAAATTCTGGTTATATCCTGCCTATGAAGAGCAGAAAGAGGATGCTGTAGAATATTCTTCGGAGCAACCGATTTCATGGGATGTGGATGGCGTTTATTTTGATGATGTGGTTGCCTGACAGAGGCATAAATTGGATTTGACAAACTGAAAAATAAATTATAGTATAACTAATAGTAAAATGTCTGTTTACCATACAATCATTGGGGGTTGTACTGGTTTCGACGGGGGTTTTGAAATTATGGAAGCCATTCGTGGACCAGGACCACGGAAAAACTTGGAAATCTAAATATAAACGCAGACGAAAAATTTGCATTAGCTGCCTAATCGCAGCAGTCGGCCTTGAGTCTCCCGTAGCTTGAGATCACCGGCTTCATCCATGCGGGGCACTCGATTGCTTAAGCTTTGCGGCAGTCGAAGATTTATGAAGCTACTGAGGCTGACAGCCCGTTCGTAGGCAGTCGGCTGAGGGAATGAATGTATGCGGACTGTAATGGGAGAAACTGTAATGGAAGAGCCTTCGGACGCGGGTTCGATTCCCGCCAGCTCCAGTATATGTGGAAAGGATATCTTTTGAGATGTCCTTTTTTGCTTTCTTGACAACGATATTGGATGTTGATGGTCCGATTGGATTATATTCATATTGCATTCTTTTCGCCAGAATGCTATTATAGTAATAAGTTGTATAAGCAACCGGATAAAAAAGAAAATACAGAGGATTAATTATGATACGTACAAGTAAGAAGTTAGCTGTAACCGTGGTTTTGGCAGGGATTATGTTATGTATGGCTGCCTGTGGTAAAAAGGATGCTGTAAAAGATGATTTATATTCCTATTTAACAGAAATGGCAGAAGTACAGGAACTGCAAAAGACGGCCATTAATGAATATAATAACTGTGTCGGCAGTCCGGAAGCAGATTCACAGCAGTTATTAGCTGCCTTGAATGATTCTATTATTCCGACTTATGAGGAATATATAACAAAATTAAACGCTGTGGCACCTGAGACAGAAGAAGTACAGTCTGTAAAAACGGCTTGTGTGGATGGGGCAAATAAACAGATGGATGCACTAAATAAAGTAAAAGAAGCCATCGAAGCATGTGATACAGATATGCTGTCAGAAGCGGATGCTTTAATTTCAGAGGCAGAAGGTTTGTTTGATGCTTATGAAACCCAGTTAGAAGCTTTGGCGTCGGAGCACGAAATCACATTGGTAAATCAAGGTTCTGGTGGAGCTGCTGATACTACAGATGTATCAGATATTTCTTCTGAAGAAACTGAAGCAGAATAATTGAAAGGTGTTCAGACTCATGTCTGCAACACCTTTTTCCATTTATAACAAGTGATTGAACATGGTAAATATATATCTATGAAAGGAGGCAGGAGGATGAACATGGATGAAGTAACAATGACTCAGACAGAAGAAAAAGATGAAAAACAAGAAAATATGATGATAGTTGGTGGATTTCAATTTGAAAATCGCCGGGATGCACAGACTGCTTTGCGTGAACAGAAAAATATTGAACTTTTAAAAAGTAAAATTGATTTTAATCAAACCCAGGATATGATTTCTTTATATCAGCGTCTGGTAGAGAAGAAAGTGTTCAAGACGCCCATTGGATATCAGTTTCTCGGTGAATTTCGGGATTATCTGGCTGAGGAACAACATGTAGATACTCAGAATCTCCCATACATATATGTAGAACCAGGTAAAGGTATGTCCAGAACTCAGCAGGAGCAGATGGAATTCTTACAGAGCGAAAACAGAACCCTGGAAGCAGGAAGAAAAAAACATTTGATAACCATTGGAGTGTTGATTTTTATGATTGTGGCAATGTTTATCATTACAATATTGAATCCAAATGTGGGCTATATCAATACTGAAAATAAGATATTAAATCGTTATGCCGGATGGGAAGAGGAATTAAAAGAGAGAGAAGCCAATATCCGCCAACGGGAAGAAGAGTTGGGAATAACAAATAACGAATAATATTTCACAATTTTTACATATTCCTATGTTAGTTTATTAAATAGAATAACCATTGGGGGTATAAGACTATGGATAAAATCAAAATACTTGTGGTAGATGATGAAAGTAGAATGCGAAAGCTGGTTCGGGACTTTTTGACACATAAGGATTTTCAGGTTGTTGAAGCGGCAGATGGAGAAGAAGCTCTGGATGTATTTTTTAACAACAAAGATATTTCTTTGATTATTCTGGATGTTATGATGCCTAAAATGGATGGCTGGCAGGTATGTAAGGAAATCAGGCAATATTCTAAAGTGCCAATTATTATGCTGACAGCGAAAGCAGATGAGCGGGATGAATTGTTGGGATATGAACTGGGAATCGATGAGTATATTACGAAGCCCTTTAGTCCAAAGATATTGGTAGCAAGAGTAGAAGCGGTTTTGAGACGAACAAATCATTTACAGGATGGAGATGTACTCAAGGCCGGCGGAATTGAGATGGACATTAATGCCCACATGGTTCGAATTGATGGAGAACCTATTGAACTCAGCTTTAAAGAGTTTGAACTGCTCCATTACTTTGTTGTAAATCAGGGCGTAGCTCTTTCCAGAGAAAAGATACTGAATAATGTATGGAATTACGATTATTTTGGAGATGCCAGAACCATTGATACTCATGTCAAGAAATTGAGAAGTAAAATGAAGGATAAGGGTGAATACATCAAAACCATATGGGGGATGGGATATAAGTTTGAGGTGACTGAATGAGAAATTCGATTCAATTCAGATTGACAATTGTTTCCATATTTTTTATTGGAATTATTATAGCAGCCAGTTGGTTGCTATATCATAGAGGTTCTTTTTTTTGGTTTGAAGCAAAAGCGGAAGATAACTTAGAACATCTTTATTATCAGGTGGATACGTTGTTCTCCAATAGTAATTGGTCAGATGAAGAAATTAAAGAAGGATTTGGAGGCCTGAGTAACCCGGATAATGCTATTATTGTTGTCAGGGATGGTTCCAGTATGATTTATACAACGACGAATGAGCAGGGGATGATGTTTGACAGCTTGAAATCCATGACCAGGCTAATGCAGAATCCTGAATTTTTGGATAAAAATAAGCCGTATGTCATTGAAGAACATCAGGATGACCGGATGAAGAGTGGTTATTTTGATTTGACCGGTTATTTGAGCAATGGTTATATGATTGTCATTCGTACGTCTATGGATGCCATTAACAGCAGTGCCAAGTTTTCTAACCGTATTTTTTTGTATTTTAGTATTTCAATCCTGTTGCTTGCAGCAATTGTAATTTCCTGTATCAGCCGATATTTTACAAAACCGATTCATGACATGGCAGTTGTGGCAAAACGTATGTCTAATTTGGATTTTGATGCCAGAATTGAAGTGACATCCAAGGATGAAGTAGGGGAATTGGGAGAAAGCATGAACCGATTGTCTGCGAAGCTGGAAACTACGATTTCTGAATTGAAGACAGCAAATAATGAGTTGCATCATGACATTGAGCATAAGACGCAGATTGATGAAATGAGAAAAGAATTTTTGTCTCATGTGTCTCATGAATTAAAGACTCCTATAGCGTTAATTCAGGGCTATGCGGAAGGACTGAAGGAAAGTATCAATGATGACCCGGAAAGTCAGGAGTTTTATTGTGATGTTATTATTGATGAAGCCAATAAAATGAATAATATGGTAAAGAAACTCTTATCATTAAATGAATTAGAATTTGGACAAAGTCAGGTACAAGTCAGTCGTTTTGATATTGTGGAGTTAATTCGGAATATTTGTCATGCATCTGATATTTTAATGGAAAACACAGATGCTACTCTGGAAATTCAGATGGAAGAACCTGTGTATGTATGGGCAGATGAGTTTCTGATTGAAGAAGTTGTGACAAATTATGTGACAAATGCAATTCATTATGTTCAGCCGGGAGGAATCATTCAGATTCGAATGATTTCTTTTGAAAAGGAAATACAAGTAGTGGTATTTAATTCAGGAGAAGGTATACCGAAGAATGAGTTAGATAAGTTGTGGATTAAGTTCTATAAAGTGGATAAAGCAAGAACCAGAGAATATGGAGGCAGTGGTATTGGACTTTCTATTGTTGCAGCTGCCATGGAAGCACATGGAAAAGCATATGGCGTTCGAAATGTTCCTGGTGGAGTGGAATTTTATTTTAATCTGGATACGGATATTTCTTGATGATATGACGGAAACGTGCTAAAATTATACTATCATTATTTGGAGGTGCCCTGTGAAAAAGCGATGGTACCTGTTTGCTGTTCTGACACTGGCTTTTGCTTTATGTGGCTGTGGAACAGAGTTAACAGAGGAAGAAAATCAAGTAATTGCAGAATATGCTGCTGATTTATTGTTAAAATATGATGCGGATTATCAGGAACGATTACTGGAAGATGATCCGGAACCGGCAACTGTAATAGAAGAAACTGAAACAGAAGAAGTTACAACTGAAAATAGCAGTGAAGAGAATGATACGGAGACAGAAGAGAATACAGAATCTGTCTCGACAGAGGAAGCTGTTGAAAATACAACGGAAAGCGGGGAAATGCAAAACCCCCCCTCTGATAGCGGCAGTATCCCAGATATTGCCGAGATTGTTGGAATCGATGGTATGTCCATCTTATATAATCGTTGTATGTTTTTAGACCGGTATCCTTCACTGGATCAGGATGGTGCTTTTATTTATCTGGAAGCCGAAGAAGGATATAAGTTGGTTGTTGTTAAGTTTGATGTTGCCAATCTTACTTCTCAAGATATTCAAGTTGATTTATTGAATACAGACATTGAGTATAAGCTGGTAATGAACCAGTCAAAAGCAGCAAAGCCAATGCTTACCATTCTAATGGATGATCTTGGAACATTTCAGGCAACGGTACCGGCTAATAGTGAGCAGTCGGCAGTTTTAGTTTTTCAGATGTCAGAAGGTTTGATTGATAAGATAGAATCTTTGGACATTCAAATAGGCTATCAAGAAGAAATTCGTGTGTTACATATGCAATAGGGGAGGCGTTATTTTGGAAACAAATATTTTATTAGAAAGTGGAACAAATGAATTAGAGGTGCTGGAGTTCTCCGTAGGTGGAAACTTTTATGGTATCAACGTTGCAAAGGTAAAAGAGATTTTAACTATGCAACCTATTACACCAATTCCGAATTCTCATCCGTGTGTGGAAGGTATGTTTATGCCTCGGGGTGATATTATTACCGTTATGAATTTGTTTGAGATTTTGGGCTTTGAACATGAATCATCTATCAGTGATATGTTGATTATTACGAATTTTAATAACCTGCATATTGGTTTTCATGTGGAGCAGGTTATGGGAATTCATAGGGTTTCCTGGAAAGATATTGTTAAGCCGGATGTCACCATTAATACAAATGGAACCGGTATGGCAACAGGTATTATTAAACATGGAGAAAAGCTGATTTTAATTCTGGATTTTGAACGGATTGTAGAAGATATTTGTCCGGAAACCAGCCTGCGGGTTTCTGAAATTGATGCATTGGGTGACCGGCAAAGAAGTGAAGTTCCGATTATAATTGCGGAAGATTCTCCGATGCTTTCAGCTATGATTCGTGATTCTCTTGGCAAAGCAGGTTATACGAATTTGAAGCTTTGCAATAATGGTAAAGAAGCTTGGGATATGATATGTACATTAAAGAAAAATAATGGTATTCAATATGGTATGAAATTATTAATTACTGATATCGAAATGCCGGAAATGGATGGACATAGATTACTGCGTCTGGTACGGGAAGATGAAGCGTTAAAAGATGTACCGGTTGTCATTTTCTCTTCGTTAATTAATGAAGATATGAAGCGAAAAGGAGAGCAATTGGGAGCAAATGCACAGGTATCCAAGCCGGAGATTGGTGATTTGGTTCATATTATTGATGAACTGGTTGGTTACAATAATGATTAATTTCGGGATGCTTGTTAATTGCATAGATATTTGGTTTTAAAATAAAAATACATCTGCATAAAGCAGATGTATTTTTATGTACAATGAATTAGTCTAATGGGAATCCACCGGTTACTTCATCATTAAATACATAATAAGCCGTATTCTCCTCTGGTTTGATATACAATTTTAAGGACTTTAACTCTGATGCTTTATTACCATTTTCAACCCAGATTTTTTTTGCTTTTGCTACAATTTCTTTTTCGTCAACCTGTTTTCCCTGAAATTCCACATACATAGATGATTTCATACTTTTCCCTCCTTTATACGTACATTTCATGAACATATTTATATTATAATATTTCTCTATGAAATGCAACTTGTTTTTTAGCAAGGCTTATTGTATAGTTAACAAGAGAGTGTTCATAAAGAGGGTGAATAAATGGACGAGAATTATCTAGATCAATTATTAAAAGAAGTGGAAAAACAGAATATAGTTACACCGGAACCGGAAGAGGATACTGCTTTGGAAATGCAGGATTCCATAAGTCAGAAGGACTTTGAGATGGAACAAACACTGTCAGAAGATGCGGAACATATTCAGGATGTTGCTTGGTCAGATTCTGAGATTTCCACGGATGAGATTTCAGAATTGGATCAGTTAGATGAACTGGCTGATCTTGATATGGAGTCTTTAGACTTTGAGGATATTGATTTTGATGATATTGATATAACGAAGATGGATGTTAATCCTGCTTCACTTCAACAGGAATTTGAGCATCTGGAAGATATGAATATTGATGAAACCTATCTGGATGAATCAGATGATCAGGCTTTTGAACAGGAGATTCAGCAGATGAAAACTGATGATGAGGATGTTCAGAAAGATTTGGATGTTGATTCTTTATTGGAAGAAGTTTTTTCAACACCAAGTGATGATATGTCAGATGACAGTGCAATGGATGCACAGTCCATGAATGACATGTTGAATTCAATGGCGGATGCTTCAGCTTCCGGTGATGACGATAATTCGGCTTCTGGTGGCGATGATAATTCATCCGATATGGATGATTTATTTGCTATGCTTGGAATTGAAGGAGGAAGTGTGATTTCCCAGCCAATACCGGAATCAGAGGAAATTCCGGATTTTGAAATTCCACCGGAGTTAGCAGATGTACCGGATATTAATGATGAGAAGAAAAAGAAGAAGGGCTTTATGGATCTGCTGTTTGGTGATGATGAAGATGATATGCTGTCACCGGAGCAGGAAGCAGAATTGGCAAAGCAAAAGGAAGAAAAGCTACAGGCAAAGCTGGCTAAGAAAGAACAGCAAAAAGAAAAGAAAGCTGCTGCTGACGCAAAGAAAGCTGCTTCTAAGAAAGAAAAATCAGCACAGGTTGCAGCAAAAAAAGCTGCAAGAAAAGCTGCTGATGAAAAGGCATTGGCAGAGGATGGTCCGGAAAAGAAGTTAAATAAACCATTATCTGTTATCATTATTTTATTCTTCCTAATCGTAGGCGCGGTTATTATCATAGGTACAAATATATTTGATTATACTTTGGTGATTACAAAAGCAACTAACTATTTTGAACGCCAAAAGTATGGCATGGCATACCGGGAAATTGTAGGTGTGGAAGTCAAAGAACAAGATCAGGAGCTGGAGGATAAGATTTATACTGTTATGTATGTGGAACGACAGTATGAAGCATATGAGAACTATGTTAAGATGAATCGTCCGGATATGGCTTTGGATGCATTACTTCAAGGACTTGGAAAGTATGACAGTTATTATAATGATGCAGTAGAATTAGGAATTGAAGAGGACTTAAATACGGCAAGAGATAAGATTGTATCGGCTTTAGATGTTACATTCCATTTGAATCCGGAGGATGCTTATGGATTTTTACAGTTAGATAGTGGTGATTACACCAATCAGATACGACAAATAACAGGGAATATGAGTTTTTTGCAGGATGAAGAATAATACAGTAGAGGAAGTGACAGGATGGTTGCAATTATTGATAATGATGCAGGTAATATCAAAAGCGTTGAAAACGCTATGAACTACCTGGGACAGG
>CAMEWU010000048.1 GCA_945946715.1 uncultured Clostridium sp.
AACAGACGGTTCTTACTGATTTCCTCTGCTATTTCTTCTACACGTCCGATAAATTCCGGTCCAAATACCAGTATATCTACATCTGCTAAATCCAGACAATACTGAATCTCATCTGATGCATAACGGAAGTTTAATGGAACAGCCAATGCACCTGTCTTTAAGATTCCAAAATAAATAGGCAGCCATTCCAGACAATTCATTAAAAGAATTCCAACCTTATCATCTTTCTTGATTCCTCTGCTAATTAACAGATTTGCAAACCGATTCGCTTTTTCATCAAATACTTCCCATGTAATCTCTCTGCGATAATGCTCTAATGGATTGGGTTCTATCAGTTCATATTCCTTCCATGTCACCCTTCTGCGTTCTTTAATCTCCGGGTTTATCTCAACCAGAGCTACATCATTGGCATATTCTCTGGCATTCCGCTCCAATAATTCTGTAATTGGCATCTTTTGTTCCTCCTTGCTCTGCCGTTCATTTACACTAAAAAAGACAGAATCCGTATGATGCGGACTCTGTCCTCCATATCTAACCATATTTTAACACAGTAAAGCAAGTAAGTAAACCTCTTTTATCAAGCATTTCCTTACTTCTGAGACTGCCAATCCACCAAATCCTGCAAAGTAATATTATCTACCACATTATTAACTGCGTCATTAATCTTCTCCCAGACTTTTATGGTAACACAATTCTGCATCCGTTCACATGTCATTTCTTTATCTTCAATACAGGCAACCGGTGCCAGACTTCCTTCTGTCAATCGAAGAATCATACCAACCGTATAATCCTTAGGTTTTTTGACTAACACATAACCGCCTTGTGCTCCCCGTACACTTTTCACATATCCGGCCTTATTCAACGTAGAAATAATCTGTTCTAAATATTTTATGGATATATCCTGTCGCTCTGCTACATCTTTTAAACGAATCGGTTCTCCTTCATAGTTGGTTGCTAAATCAATCAATAAACGTAATGCATATCTTCCCTTTGTTGATATTTTCATAACTTACCTCCACCTGATTTTTATATATTCCATTGCTTTATTATCTCAATCGCACTTCTGACAGTACGGTACAAGTAATACATTGCACCAGCTGTCAAAATGCCGCCTATTATGTATCCCCTCGGAATTCGTACAATTAACATGATTCCTGCCACTAATAAACTGAGACCAAATATTCCCTTTACGATTTCCTTTAACAATCCACGTACATTTATGATTGTCTGTAAGTATCTTTGAGATCCTGAAAAATCTTCATTTTGCTGTTCCCTATCTGTCTTTATCGTAATGATAAATCCCAGAATACTTTGAATCACAGACAATACCATACTAAGCATCAGGATAATCATAATCACCTGTATAACAAGCTGGATACCCTCTATATAAATATTAGAAAACATCTGAGCCGTCGGGCGAAATCCTATAAAACATTTCCAAACAACAGCGATTCCCATTAACGATAGAATCAATTCAAGTATGTACTTAAAATAGTGCTTAATCTTGTCTTCTTTCATAATTTAATTCCCTTAGGGCCCCTCCTCAGGTCATACTATACCACAATTCTGTTTGACAGCATATATCAAAGTATAATAATATAATAAAATACAATATACCTATTTGACTATACCCATTTTATACCATAGAATAAGTTTTACAATCCAAAAAAGGAATATAAATAGGAACTTTACCATGGAATATACATATAAAACAAATTATTCTCTGCAAACCTGTTTAGACTATTTGTCTCATCAAAATATTCTTGATACATTTGATTATCAATTAGAAGTCATAGACGGAGAATACTATATCACTTTTTTAGAATATAAAAGCAGTACCAGTTTTCTTCAATTGGCAAATTCACCTAAGCCTCGTTTTAGGTTGAAATTCCAACAAACGAACCAAGAAGGAACTCTTATATATGTGATGTTTATAGAACAGCCTTTACAACCTTTTCCCTTCGTATATACCAAGGACATTCATAATTTCTGGAAACACAAATTAAATGCTGAACCAGTTAATCAAATATAGGAGGAATTCAAATGATTTACACGGTTACCTTTAATCCTTCTCTGGATTATATCATATCTGTTCCAAACTTTGTACCAGGCAGAGTCAATCGTACTTCACAAGAAATGATTGTCCCGGGTGGTAAGGGCATTAATGTATCGATTGTTTTACATAATCTGGGAATTAATAGCACTGCTTTGGGATTCATTGCCGGTTTTACCGGTGAAGAGATTCGAAGACAATTGCAGGAACTACACATTTCAGAACGTTTCATCACAATGAATGATGGGCTTTCCCGAATTAATATAAAGTTACATTCAAAAGAAGAAAGTGAAATCAACGGTATGGGTCCTGACATTCACGATACAGACTTGTCCAATTTTTATGCACAGCTTGATCAGTTACAGGATGGAGATGTACTGGTATTAGCCGGAAGCATACCTGGCTCCCTGCCATCCACTATATATCAGGACATCATGAAATATTTACAAAGCAAAAAAATCATGATTGTAGTAGATGCTACAAAAGATTTACTTTGTAATGTGTTAGAGCTTCATCCCTTCCTAATTAAACCGAATCATTTTGAACTTGGTGAAATCTTTGGTGTAAAGCAGTTCCAGGACAAAGCAGAGGTAGCCCACTACGCAAAAAAGCTTCAGGAACGAGGGGCAAGAAATGTTCTGGTTTCCATGGCTGGCGACGGTGCTGTTCTTGTTGCGGAAGACGGAAGTACCTATGAAAGCCCGGCTCCCCGGGGAACAGTCATTAATTCCGTTGGTGCCGGAGACTCCATGGTAGCCGGTTTTCTCTATGGCTTTTCGAAAAACCAAAATTATCAAGAAGCATTTTATATGGGTATCTCCTGTGGTAGTGCCAGTGCTTTTTCAGAGAATTTGGCTACCAAAGAAGAGGTATATGCTATCTATCAATCCATTTGCTAATCCTATATCACGTCGACCGGCGTCTCCGTGTGTCCATTCGCATTATGCCAGCCTGTGCAAGCACAATGTTGCTTGTCGGTCTTTGCAAACAAAAACAAGCAGGAGATTTCCTGCTTGTTCTGCTATTAAGATTGCTTTTTTATTTATAATGTATATCCTACTTCAAATGCTTTTTTATTTATTTCCACTGTCTTTGGTGGAACGGTCTTTTCGATTACCTCTAACCAATCTTCCTTGGAATAATCCATGTGCTGGGCCGCAACACCCAATACGATGATGTTAAATACTTTCGCATTCCCCAGCTTCTTAGCTTCTGCCATGGCATCAACAGAATATACCTTATATTTTTCAGAAAGTTCCTCAATAATCCCTTCCGGATACTGTGCCGCTCCTGTCACAACGGTAATCGGGTCCATACGTTGGTCGTTGACAATAATAACACCATCTTTCTTCAGGAAATGAGCATACCGTTTTGCCTCTAACCGTTCAAATGCAATTAATACATCAGCCTGCCCTTCTTCCACAATTGGTTCTGCCACTTTTTCTCCATAACGAACATAAGTTACAACACTTCCACCACGCTGTGCCATACCATGTACTTCGGAAAGCTTTACATCGAAATTGGCATGTAATGCCATACCCCCAAGAATTCGACTGGTAAGCAAGGTTCCCTGTCCACCAACACCAACAATCATAATATTCTTCGTTTCCATTACCATACCTCCTACTTTGCTACAGTTTCAATTGCACCGAAGTTACACAACTGTTTACACAAGCCACAGCCATTACACATGGTTTCATCAATGGAAATGGTTCCATCTTCATTTTTTGTCAGTGCCGGACAGCCCGGACGCAGACACAGTCCACACTTTTTACATTTCTCAGAAATCGGTACACATTTATTCGGGAACACATTTCCCTTTAACAAAACACATGGCGACTTTGTAATAATAACAGAAATCGCATCCCGCTCAGTCTCTTCTTTTACGACTCTTTCCAATTCCTTGATATCAAATGCATTTACTTCTACCACATGTTCTACGCCAATTGCCTTACACAGGTTATAGATATCAATCGCATAGGTAGGTTCTCCCTTTAAGGTCTTACCGGTTGCTGCATGATCCTGATGTCCGGTCATTCCGGTTGTAGAATTATCTAAAATCATAACCGTTCCGGTTGCCTTATTATAAACCATATTCATTAAGGAATTCACACCGGTATGCATAAAGGTACTGTCACCGATGACTGCTACCCATTTCTTTACATAATCCTTTCCTTTTGCTTTCTCCATTCCATGCAGAGAAGAAATCGATGCACCCATACAGATGGTAGTATCTACTACATTTAATGGTGCAACTGCACCTAAGGTATAGCACCCAATATCTCCGGCGGCATGAATACCCAGTTTCTTCAATACAGTATATACACTTCTATGTGGGCAACCAGGGCAAAGGATTGGAGGACGTGCAGGCACTTGTGCCGCATCTTCCAGTTCCAACTCCTCATGTAAAATGGCTTTCCGTAACAGATTTGCACTGTATTCTCCCTGTACGGTGAAGATTTCTTTTCCATAACAAGGAATGCCCCAGGAACGAACCTGTTCCTCAATAATCGGGTCTAATTCTTCAACAACATATAATTCATCTACTTTAGACGCAAAGTCAAGAATCATCTGCTTTGGAAGCGGATTTACCAGACCCAGCTTCAGAACACTGGCGTTTGGAAGCACTTCCTTCACATACTGATATTCAATACCACAGGTAATAATACCAATCTTGGTATCTCCCATTTCCACACGGTTAATCGGCATATCGGCTCCATCCTCTGCCATTGCCAGTTCCCGTTGTTCCACATAGATATGACGTCCCTTGGCATTTCCCGGCATCATAACGAATTTGGCAGGATTGCGCTCATATGGTTTATCCTCCGGTACTACACGGTCTTCTAATGTAACCAAGCCCTGAGAATGAGACAATCTGGTAGTGGTTCGCAAAATTACCGGTGTATCATACTTCTCACTTAATTCAAAGGCATACTTCATGAAGTCTTTTGCTTCCTGACTGTCCGAAGGCTGCAATACCGGCACATGGGCTGCTCTGGCTACAGAACGGGTATCCTGTTCATTCTGGGAACTGTAAAGTCCCGGATCATCTGCTGCCACTAACACCATACCGGCATTCACACCACCATAGGACATGGTGTACAACGGGTCTGCTGCCACATTGACACCTACATGCTTCATACAGCACATAGACCGTACTCCACTAATACAGGCACCAATGGCAACCTCTGTTGCCACTTTCTCATTTGGTGCCCATTCTGCATACACATCTTCGTATTTTACCAGGCTCTCGCTGATTTCTGTACTTGGAGTTCCCGGATAGGCAGAGGATACTTTTACCCCTGCTTCCCAGGCTCCACGGGCAATTGCCTCGTTACCTAACATTATCTTCTTTTCCATTCCTACATTCCTTTCCCTTTTCCTAAAACACTTTGCTTACATTCCCATTTTTATCAGTCATGCCGCTTTTCCCGGATTTCTTCTGTAATCATTTGTACAAAATCTTCTATCTTCATGGCTTCTCTTGCATTTTCTTCCCCACGACGACGAGGTGTTACTGTACCCTCTGCTTCTTCATTTGCACCAACAACCAGCATATATGGTATCTTCTGTAACCGTGCTTCCCGAATCTTATATCCAATCTTCTCCGCACGTTCATCAATCTCTACCTTGACATCTGCTTTTCGCAACTCTGCTTTCACTTTCTTTGCATAGTCCATAAACTTATCAGAAATCGGAAGAATACGAACCTGTTCCGGCATTAACCAGGTCGGCAATGCACCGGCATACTTTTCAATCAACCATGCCAAAGTTCTTTCATAACATCCCATAGAGGTACGGTGAATGATATAAGGACGCTTCTTTTCCCCATTCTGGTCGATATAGTACATATCGAACCGTTCTGACAAGAACATATCCAACTGAATGGTAATCATGGTATCTTCCTTACCATATACATTCTTTGCCTGAATATCTAACTTTGGGCCATAGAAAGCAGCCTCTCCGGCAGCTTCTGTATATTCCAATCCGATATCATCCAAGATAACACGCATTGCATCCTGAACTTTATCCCATTCTTCTGCTGTTCCCAGATACTTTTCACTGTCATTCGGATCCCATTTTGACATCCGGTAGGTTACATCATTTTCCAGACCAAGTGTGGTCAGACAGTGTTTTGCCAGATTTACGCAGTTCTTAAATTCATCTGCAATCTGCTCCGGTGTACAAATCAAATGTCCCTCTGAAATGGTAAACTGACGCACACGGGTCAAACCATGCATTTCACCGGAATCCTCATTACGGAAGAGCGTGGATGTCTCACCCATACGGTACGGTAAATCCCGATAAGAATGCTGGGTAGCCTTATATACATAATACTGGAATGGACAGGTCATTGGACGAAGTGCCATAACCTCTTTTCCATCTGCTGTTACATCATCATCGTCATTTCCCGGGTCATTTAAGACGAACATGCCATCCTTATAATGATACCAATGGTCAGAAATCTTATATAAATCAGATTTTGCCATTAATGGAGTTCTGGTTCTGACATATCCCCATTCATAGTCTTCCAAGTCTTCAATCCAACGCTGTAAGGTCTGAATAATTTTCGTTCCCTTTGGCATAAACAATGGAAGTCCCTGTCCGATAACATCAACAGTTGTAAATAATTCCATTTCACGGCCCAAACGATTATGGTCACGCAGTTTGATATTCTCTAAGAATTCCAGACGTTCCTCTAAATCTGCTTTCTTTGTATAAGCAGTACCATAAATACGAGTCAGCATCTTCTTGTTAGAATCACCCCTCCAGTATGCACCGGAAGAAGAGGTCAGTTTGAAGAATTTCACTGCCTTCGTATTCATCAGATGTGGTCCTGCACAAAGGTCCGTAAAATCACCCTGGGTATAGAAGCTGATTACCGCATCCTCCGGCAAGTCCTGAATCAGTTCTACTTTATATGGCTCATTCTTCTCTTCCATGAATTGAATTGCTTCTTCCCGTGGAAGTGTAAATGTAGTGATTTCATCACCCTGCTTTACAATTTTCTTCATTTCTGCCTCTATTTTATCCAAGTCTTCTCTGGTAAGAGGCGGCATATCAAAATCATAATAAAATCCCTCATCAATGGCCGGTCCGATGGTGCATTTGGCATCCGGATACAAATGCTTCACTGCCTGTGCTAATATGTGGGATGCTGTATGGCGAAAGGTTTTCTTACCTGCCTCATCATTAAAAGTTAAAATATTCAACTCACAATCCTTATCGATGATAGTTCGTAAATCTACCACCTGTCCGTCTACTTCACCGGCACATGCCATACGTGCCAGACCTTCGCTGATGTCTGTTGCAATGTCAATAACAGACATTGCCTGTGAATACTCTTTTGCAGAGCCATCTTTCAATGTGATTTTCATCTTTCTACTTCCTTTCTTCTTTCTCTATATGCGTGTAAGGGTTATCGAACAAAACTTTTGCCACAAAAAAATCCCCGACGCATATGTAACATATACGTCAGGGACGATTATTCGCGGTTCCACCCTGCTTCCTTTGTTTCCCTTGTTTCTGTCCGATTCCAGACTTCAAACAAGTCCAAAGGCTCTCCATTCTGATGATAACGGGATCACCGTCTTCCTTTCCTATTGAATCATTGTCACTCTCGTTTACAGATTCCTTATTCCCGGAAGAAGCTCCAAGCTGGTGTTCAAAAGCTCCTACATTAAATTCTTCTCAGCAGCCGAATTCTCTCTGTAATGTGGTACAGCTTCCTACTGGTCTTGTCATAGCCACTATATTCTTTATAGATACATAAATCGATTTTACGCCATGCTTTTAAAAAAGTCAAGGCAGTGAGAGATTTTCCTCTGTTTTTACTTTCATTTTACCTGCATTTGATTGTATCCATTTTCAAGAAATGGGTAGAATAAATGAGTAGAATGAATTGATATTTAAACTTTATTAGAAAGAAGGAATGAACTGTGCCATCCACATATGCACATTATCGTTTTGGGCAAGATGTTCGTAATGCACTTCCTGAAGAGTTACAGACAATTGCTAAAAAAC
This sequence comes from uncultured Clostridium sp., assembly GCA_945946715.1. Taxonomy (GTDB): domain Bacteria; phylum Bacillota; class Clostridia; order Lachnospirales; family Lachnospiraceae; genus CAG-632. Next base: position 8,078 of record CAMEWU010000048.1, read on the forward strand.
ATTTATCACTCTATCACATCGGACTACATGGACCGGATATTCTATTTTATTACCATCCATTATTCCGCCATCCGGTAAATCAATTAGGATACCAATTACACAAAAAGAATGCCAGCGTCTTTTTCCGTAAATGTCTTTCTGTCTTACGGGATATGTCTGATCCGGAAGCCGGTCTGGCCTATATGCTAGGCTTTATTTGTCACTTTGCTTTGGACAGTGAGTGTCATGGTTACATTGAATACAAAATTAATCATAGCAATTTGACTCATACCGAGATTGAATCCGACTTTGAACGAAAGCTCCTACGAGATGGCGACTATCAGCCGGAACGTACCTGCATTACAACTCATATCTTTCCCAAGGACGGAGATACTGAAATCATAGCCAGATTTTTCCCCGGGATACAGGAGAAGCAGATTCGGAAAGCACTTTCTTCCATGATTTTTTATAACAAACTACTACTGGCACCTACCCGGGAAAAACGGGATTGTATTCTCTTATTATTGCGAATAACCGGACACTATAAAGAAATGCATGGTCTTCTAATACCGCAACACTCACGTCATGGCTGTGAAGATAGTACCCGCGAATTAACCAGGCGGTACCTGGATGCCATTCCTGTTGCTACCCATCTTTGCGAAAACTTCTACAACGCATACAGTGAAATGGATGTGCTGTCCTCCCGTTTTCATCGCACTTATGGGCCGGATGAAATAGAATTGAAAAAATATGAAGGAGCATCACAAAACATGGCATCTGCTATTCTGTGATACTCCTTACTATTTATGTATTTTGATGCATATATTTTTCTTTGGTTGCCATGCCTCCCCGGATATGCCGCTCTGATTTATTAATATCCAGTACCACTCTGGCCTTTGCTGCCAGAGAAGGATTTATCTGTATCAGACGCTCTGTAATATCTTTATGCACTGTAGATTTACTGACACCAAATTTCTTTGCCGTCTGCCGCACTGTGGCATTTTCATCTACAATGTACTGGGCAACTTCGATTGCTCGCTCTTCAATATAAGCTTTCACAGGAACCCTCGTCTCTTTGTTTTTACAATTTATGCAAAGAACGATGGTTGTATTACTATTATCTTGCCGATTTCATGATTTAGAGTACCCTTACACCTCTCTGTCTCTTAAACCCCTTCATAATTGAAAGCAGGGATAAAGCTTTCTGCCGCAGCTTCTCCTTCCTGAATAAAGCCCTGCTCCACGCCCAGATTGATGGCATAATCCACCAGACTGTTATATTCCCTCTTGGTCACCTTCCGGTTTAATTCCGGAAGGTCTGACACCTGTGGTAATGGTGTATATTGATTTAGCAAACTGATATATACCTGATTTCCATAAGTTTCATAAACGTATTTTACAACCTTTTTTGCATTTCTTAAGTGATTGGGAAGAAGAAGATGCCGGACAATTACACCTTTTTGCATCATGTCAAAATTCTGTACTCCGGAAGAACTCTCCTGTATCTGTCCTTCCCTTTTCTCTTCTGAAAATACCGGCCGGGGCTGTTGTCGTACCATTTCCCGCAATGCCTGTTTTGCTATTTCAGGATAATCCTCTGCATGAGAATACCGCTTTGCCACTTCCTCCTCCATATACTTAAAATCCGTCAGATATACATCTACAATTCCTTCCAGCAATTTCAAGGTTTCTACCTTTTCATACCCACTACAATTATATATAATTGGCAAAATCAGTCCCTTTTCTTTCCCAGCTTTTACCGCTTCCACAATCTCCGGTGTATAGTGTGTAGGTGTAACCAGATTAATATTTGCTGCTCCCTGTTCCTGCAATTCTAAGAAGATTTCAGCTAACCGTTCTATAGAAATCGGTTTTCCGATTTTCCCATGGGCAATGGTACTATTCTGACAGTAGACACACCGTAACGGACAACCAGAAAAAAACACAGTACCTGAGCCTGTGTTTCCTGAAATGCAAGGTTCTTCCCACATATGAAGGGCCGCCCTTGCCACATATATTTGACTTCCTGTCATACCACATACGCCACCTCGCCCTAAACTGCGAATCACATCACAGTTTCTAGGGCAAAGATTGCAAGTTGTTTTGTTCATGTTACTACTTTCCTTCCAAAAACGCATCACTATCCGGAAATAGTTCATGGGATACATTCGAGCCTTGACCTGGTGTTAATGTAATCTTAGTCACCCTACCCGAATCAGGAAGATACTCTATTTCCCAGTAATAATCACTAAATGTGGAAGATTCCGGAATTCCCCCTAATTCACTAAAAACATAATCTTCTATAGTCTGAGCCGGAGTATTTAAAACAGTATCATACCGAATCAATGTTGTCCCGGAACCATAGCTCGTTAAAGTATTATCTTTGTGTTCCATTTCAACAGCTGCCCGCATATAAGCTGCCTGAATCTCATTTGCTACATCCACATCCTGTGACCGTCTTGCTTTACGGATATACTTTATCAACATTGGTGCCAGAGCTGCTGCCAGTATTACCATGATTGCAATTACAATTATGATTTCTACCATAGAAAAACCAGCATGTTTTTTCTTTTTCATACAGATATCCTCCCCTACTATTGTAATAACCTGTATTGCCACTCTATTAACTTATGCTACAATTTTCTAAATCTTACCATTGTATTATAAATTCGTCAATTTATTTTTCCGACAAATACAACAAGCCGGCAGGAAAACCACCGCCGGCTTGTTCTTCTACTAAATTACATTAGAATACTGGAATAACTGCATTTCCATAAGTTTTTTCGATGTAACTGCGAACTTCATCACTCAGCACTGCATCTACTAAAGCTTTTGTCTTTGCAGAATCCTCGTTCCCTTCTTTTACAACAATTACATTTGCATAAGTATCTGCTGCCAATGAATCGGATGCTTCTACTGCAATTGCATCTGCCACATCTAAGCCACCTTCAGCTGCATAGTTACCATTGATAGCTGCAACATCCACATCCGGCAAAGAACGTACGAGCTGGGCAGCTTCGATTTCCTTAATCTCCAAATTCAAAGGATTCTCTTCAATATCTAATACGGTTGCTGTTAATCCGGCACCTTCTTTTAATTTAATTAAGCCCTGTGCTTCTAATAATAAAAGTGCTCTTGCTTCATTTGTAGTGTCATTTGGTACAGCGATAGTTGCACCTTCCTGTAAATCATCTAAGCTTGCTGTCTTGCCTGCATAAAGGCCAAATGGTTCAAAATGCACAGCAGCTACGGAAACCAGATGTGTACCATTTTCTGCATTAAAATCATCTAAGTACGGCTGATGCTGGAAGAAATTCGCATCTAAGTCCCCATCCTCTAATGCGGTATTTGGCAATACATAATCATTGTATTCTACAACCTGCAAATCATATCCCTGTTCTGCAAGAATATCTTTTACCTGTGCCAGAATCTCGGCATGTGGTGTAACACTTGCACCTACCTTAATGACCTCTAAATCACCGGTTGCTTCTGTATCTTCGGCATCTGTTGCCTGGCTGTCACCTGCTGCATCTGTATCACTTGCAGGTGCTCCTGTTTCATTGGATGCAGAGCATCCGGTTAGTCCTACTGCTCCAATGGTTAATGCTGCTAATAATAATGCTGTAATCTTCTTTCTCATAATTCTTATCTCCTTTTTCTTCTCTCTTTTTTAATTACGGATTCGTTTATCCGTTTTATTTACAATAAACATGCCCAGCTCCTGAAATACCTGTACGATAATCACCAGTACAAATACCGTTGCCCACATGATATTGGCTTGATATCGGTAATATCCATAGTTGATAGCAATTGCTCCTAAGCCACCGCCACCAGTGAAACCTGCCATTGCAGAATACCCCAGCAATGTTGTAAAAGCAATGGTACATCCTACCAACAGAGAGGGTCTTGCCTCCGGAAGTAAAACCTTCATTATGATTTGTAATGGATTCGAACCCATAGCCTGTGCGGCTTCAATTACGCCCTGATCCACCTCTTTTAAGGAAGATTCTACCATTCGTGCAATAAAAGGAATGGCTGCTACTACTAATGGTACTACCGTTGCATTGGTGCCGATTGTAGTACCTGCCACAGCTCTCGTAAATGGCAAAATTGCAATCAGTAATATAATAAATGGTATGGAGCGAGTCAGATTGACGATAACTCCTAATACCAGATTGACCGGCCTGCATCGGCAAATTCCATTCTTGTCAGTAATGAAAAGTAATACTCCTAAGGGAATCCCTGCCACATAGGAACAGGCAGTGGAAAGCAAAACCATATACAATGTCTCTAAAGAACCTTGCCAAAGCAAAGCCACTAATTGATTAAATTCCATCTGCATCTTCCTCCTCGTAATGGACTCCTATGGAATCCAGATATTTTTTCGCGTGCGCAATTGCTGTCTCATCCTTTGGAAATTCCAACAACATTTGCCCGTATGCCTTGCCACCGATATCCTCGGTACCGGCTCCTAAAATATTCACAGGTGTCTGACATTTTAATACCAGATTGGCTACAATCGGCTCTGATGAAGACTGTCCTCCAAATGCCAGACGGAATACCTTCCCATGGAAATTGCGATTATCATACTTTGGCTTTGGATAAATCATTTCCTGAGCAATATTGGTCTTCGGTGACAGGAATACTTCCTGTACACTTCCCTGCTCAACGATTTCTCCCTCATTTAACACCGCCACCTGGGTACATATCTTTTCCACAACC
>CAMEWU010000049.1 GCA_945946715.1 uncultured Clostridium sp.
ATCAATCACCAATAAGAATCTTAAGAATTACCTGGATGCTCGACCGATTCATCATGATAAAGCAACAGGCAGGAAAAAGCCGGGTGTGATTACCGGACTTGCATGGACACAGGCGGGCGGTGATATTCTCTTTATTGAATCTATGTTTACAAAAGGAGAAGGAAAAGTTATTATAACCGGACAACTGGGAGATGTGATGAAAGAATCCGTTCAGATTGCAATTACTCTGGTAAAATCCATGTTTCCGAAATCAGAGAAACTGTTTCAGGAAAATGATTTGCATATTCATGTTCCGGCTGGTGCAATACCTAAAGACGGTCCGTCAGCAGGAATCACACTGACAACAGCAATTGCTTCTTTAGTTACCGGAAAATCAGTAGACTCCCACTATGCCATGACAGGAGAAGTTTCTTTGCAAGGTGGTGTTATGCCGATTGGAGGACTTCCGGAGAAATTACTGGCGGCAGTTCGGGCAGGAGTAAAGACAGTGTTTATACCAAGTGATAACATGGAAGACCTTGCAGATGTTGCAGATGAAGTAAAATCATGTCTGAATATCATTCCGGTAAAAACCTGTGAAGATGTTTTGAAAGATTTACATTTGACAGAAGGAAATACTTGACAAATAAAAGGTATCATATTAAAATAAATGTAGAATTTGATTGAATTACATACTCCATTTGGGGTGTAACATTGAGTTGGCATTACCCGAGCATAATAAGAAACAGACATTTTCTTATTTTGTTCGGGTTTTTTATTTACACAAGAAAAAATCATAGTGGATTTTATCTTGTTAAAAATCACTCAAAGATGTATTCAATCACAAAAAACATACAAACTATTAAAAGATATGAAAGGAGAAAAAGAGTATGGTAGCATTTAATTACACAATCACAGATGAGGTAGGAATTCACGCACGTCCGGCAGGCTTGTTGGTACAGGAGGCAAAGAAGCATCCGGAGACAATTACAATTAAAATAGCTAAGGGGAGTGCAGATGCAAGAAAGCTTTTAGCAATTATGTCCTTAGGGGTAAAGCAGGGTGATGAGGTGACCGTGGAGGTCGATGGTGAGAACGAAGAAGAAACTGCAAAAATTCTTCAGGATTTCTTTGCTGCTAATTTGTAATTTATGTGAACGTGTTTGAGGAAAGAAGGAGCTTATGGAGAAGTATACAGGAAAGAAAGTATTTAATGGGGTTGCAATCGGTCCGGTATTATTCTATTCCAAAGAACAGGGACAGATTGTACGGCGGCATGTAGATGATGTAAATGCAGAATTAGCACGTTATGAAGAGGCAAAAGCAAAAGCAGTTGAACAGCTTGGCGAACTGTATGAAAAAGCAGTACAGGAAGTAGGCGAAGTCAATGCACAGATTTTTGAAGTACACAGCATGTTGTTGGAAGATGATGATTATAACGATTCCATTACGAATATGATTACCACACAGGAAGTGAATGCAGAATATGCAGTTGCCATGACCGGTGATCATTTTGCGGAAATGTTTGCTAACATGGATGACGAATACTTCCAGGCACGTTCGGCAGATATTAAGGATATATCGGATCGGGTAGTGTCTATTCTGACCGGGAAAGGAAACAGTGGGGAGTTAGGCGAGGAACCTGTCATTATTGTTGCAGAAGATTTGGCACCAAGTGAAACCGTTAAGATGGATAAATCAAAGCTGTTAGCATTCGTGACCCAGCTTGGCTCTACCAATTCCCATACTGCGATTCTGGCGAGAACCATGGGAATACCGGCATTGATTGGTATTGAGATTCAAAAGGAATGGGATGGTAAGCTGGCGATTGTAGATGGAAAAGAAGGAATTCTTTATATTGACCCGGATGAAACCACAATTATGGAATATCGGAAGCGGAAAAAAGAGGAAGAAGAACGGAATGAGTTGTATCAGACATTAAAAGGAAAAGAAACCGTAACTCAGTCTGGTCAAAAAGTACATTTGTATGCCAATATTGGCAATGTAGCCGACCTTGCGACGGTTCTCATGAATGATGCAGAGGGAATTGGTTTATTCCGTAGTGAGTTCTTATATCTGGAATCTAAGGATTATCCTACAGAGGAGGAACAGTTTCAGGTATATAAGCGGGTAGCAGAAACTATGGCCGGCAAGAAAGTTATTATTCGTACTCTGGATATTGGTGCTGATAAACAGGTAGACTATTTTGGCTTAGAGAAAGAGGATAATCCGGCATTAGGCTTCCGTGCGATTCGTATTTGTCTGTCCAGACCGGAGGTATTTAAGACACAGCTTCGGGCATTGTTCCGGGCAAGTGCTTTTGGAAATATTGCCATTATGTATCCGATGATTACTTCGGTAGAGGAAGTACGTCAGATTAAGGAAATCTCCGCGTCAATCAAGGCAGAATTACAGGAAGCAGGAATTCCGATTGGTGAAGTAGAAGAAGGAATCATGATTGAGACACCGGCAGCAGCAATCATCAGTGATTTGCTGGCAAAAGAAGTGGACTTCTTTAGTATTGGAACCAATGACCTGACCCAGTATACATTGGCAATTGACCGTCAGAATCCGCGATTAGACCCATTTTACAATGCACATCATGAAGCAATTCTGCGATTGATTCGTATGGTGGCGAAGAATGCACATGAGGCTGGTATATGGGCAGGAATCTGCGGGGAACTGGGAGCAGATATGGAATTGACAGAAACCTTCTTGGAAATGGGAATTGATGAATTATCGGTTTCTCCGGGTTGCGTTCTTCCAATCCGTAAAATTATTCGGGATGTGAAATAATGAGTAAATTGATTTTTTTTGATATTGATGGAACTTTAGTGGACTTTTCCATGCATATACCGGAAAGTACCGTAGAAGCATTAAAACTGGTTCGTGCAAATGGACATAAGATTGCCATTTGCACGGGCAGACCTTATACCAACATTTATCCCTTTTTATTGGATATGAATTTTGATGGAGTGGTAGCTTCTGCCGGTGCGTATATCACCTGTGGAACGGAAGTGATTTATCATAGTGTACTGGAAGTGGAACAGTTGGAAAAACTGGCTGTGATACTTCGCCGGCATGGGGCAGCTTATTTCCTACAGGGATATCCGGGACGGTTTCTGAATCAGAAAAATGAAGAGAAGATGTATCAGGTATTATCTGGCGGAAAAAGTGCAGATGAACTGCGAAAGGGAATGACGATATGTGAAGCACCGGAACATATAGCGAATCTGGAGTGTGGTGTGTACTTTCAGGCAGACTTGGCAGTAGAAGAGTTGCAGGAAGAGTTGGATAAAGCAACCAATGGGTATTTCCGGTTAACCGGCTGCAGTTTTGGAAAGGATATTACTTATTCCGGTGAAATTACGAAAAAGGGTGTGAATAAAGCCACAGGTATGCAACGACTGCTGGAAGCCATGGGCATGACAAGGCAGGATTCCGTAGCATTTGGAGACGGTTCCAATGATTTTGAAATGATAACATTTGCCAATCAGGGAGTTGTTATGGGCAATGGTCTGGATACCTTAAAAGAAGTGGCTGATTTTGTAACCACAGATATCAATGAAGATGGTATCCGGAATGGATTAAAACATCTGAAACTGATATAAAAGGAATCGGGTATAACAAAATAAATCCTAAGTAATAAGGCGTTTTCTTAAAAATGAAGAGAGCGTCTTTTTGTTATGTATGACTTGTGTTATACTTTTGTTATTGAATAATGAAACGGAAGAAGAAATCATGAATCAACATCTTGTACTTGGCATCTTAGCTCATGTAGATGCCGGAAAAACAACTTTATCGGAAGGGTTACTGTATCAGACAGGAAGTATTCGAACCTTAGGCAGAGTGGATCACAAGGATGCATTCTTAGATACCTATGCCATGGAACGGGCAAGGGGAATCACTATTTTTTCCAAACAGGCAGAGCTTACGATTGGAGACTTTCCGGTCACGCTTTTGGATACTCCGGGTCATGTGGATTTTTCGGCTGAAATGGAACGCACCCTGCAAGTGCTGGATTATGCCATTCTGGTGATTAATGGAGCAGATGGTGTACAGGGGCATACCAGAACATTATGGAAATTATTAAAGCAGTATGAGATACCGGTATTTCTGTTTGTGAATAAGATGGACCAGGCTGGAACCAATCATGATGATTTATTAGCAGAACTACAGGACGTGTTGTCGGATAGTTGTCTGGACTTTTCTTATTATATGAAAAATGAAATAGATATGGATGTATTTTTTGATGCACTCGCTATGTGCGATGAAGCTATGATGGAAGCATATTTAGAATCAGGTGGTATCCCGGATTCATTGATTCAGAAAGCGATTCGGCAGAGAAAGGTATTTCCTTGCTTCTTTGGTTCAGCATTGAAGATGGAGGGTGTAGACGAACTGATACAGGGGATTGGTATCTATGCGACACCGCCCCAATACGGGGAAGAATTGGGAGCCAGAGTTTATAAGATTTCCAGGGACTCTCAGGGAAATCGACTGACACATATGAAAATTACCGGTGGAACCTTGAAGGTAAAGGCACTCTTACGGCATAAAGAAAACGCATATCATCAGGAAAGTCCGGAAGAGAAGGTGAATCAAATCCGTATGTATTCCGGCGACCGTTTTCAAGTAGTATCGGAAGTGGAAGCAGGTATGATTTGTGCTGTGACCGGTTTGGAGGAGAGCTATTGTGGGGAAGGCTTCGGAGTAGAAACGGATGCCCAACTGCCATTACTAGAGCCGGTTTTAAGCTATCAGTTGCTGTTGCCGAAGGATTGTGATGTACATCAGGCATGGAAAGAGTTGCAACAGTTGGAGGAGGAGAATCCGTTGTTGCAAATGAGCTGGCAGGAACAGAGTGGAGAAATTCATGTACAGGTCATGGGCGAGGTGGAACTGGACATTTTAAAAACTATGATTTTGGAGCGATTTGGACTGGAAGTTTCTTTTGGAGAAGGGAGTCTGGTTTATAAAGAAACCATAGAAGCACCGGTGGAAGGAGTTGGACATTTTGAACCTCTGCGGCACTATGCAGAGGTACATTTGTTACTGGAACCCGGAGAACCGGGCAGTGGCTTGCAGTTTGAGACTGATTGCAGTGAAGATATGTTAAGCCGGAACTGGCAGAGATTGATTTTAACCCATTTAAAAGAACGAAAACATCCGGGTGTCCTGACAGGCTCCGAGATTACGGATATGAAAATTATCTTGATAGCAGGGAAAGCACACATCAAGCATACCGAGGGTGGTGATTTTCGGCAGGCAACCTATCGGGCAGTCCGCCAGGGACTTCGGAAAGCGAAATCTATCTTGCTGGAACCTTATTATGAGTTCCGTCTGGAAGTGCCAATGGAAAACGCAGGTCGGGCATTAGCGGATATCCAGAAAATGAACGGAACCTTTGATTTGCCTGTGACAGAGGGGGATATGTCGGTGATTACCGGAACGGCTCCGGTAGCAACTATGTCCGGATATCAGACAGAGTTAAATGCATATACTCACGGGCAGGGGAAACTATTCTGTTCCTTAAAGGGCTATATACCATGCCATAATACAGAAGAAATTCTGGAGAATTGTCCGTATAATCCGGAGGAAGATACAGAGAATCCAACGGGTTCTGTGTTCTGTGCCCATGGAGCAGGATTTCTTGTCCCTTGGAACGAGGTGGAGGATTACATGCATGTTGAATCCGGTCTGCATATACAGGAAGAAAAGGAAGAGGATGGATTTGTGGAAAAACAGAGGGGAAGAAAGACTACATTTGTTTCAGCGACAGTAGCCGATGAAGATGAATTAGAGGCCATTTTCCAGAGGACTTATGGAAGCAGTTTGCGTAGGCCTTATGAGAACCGGTACAATTATTCTGACCGGGGTGCCGATGAAGGAAGAATGCAAAACCACACTACTGAAAAGTCAGTAGCAGAGAATTCCCCTTCTGTAAAGAAGCAGACAGCAGTTTTCGGAAAAAGGGAGCAATATCTATTAGTAGACGGATACAATATTGTATTTGCATGGGAAGAGTTAAACGAATTATCAAAAGTGAATTTACAGGCAGCAAGACAGAAGTTAATGGATATTCTTTGTAATTATCAGGGATACCGACAGATGCAGGTTATCTTAGTATTTGATGGGTATAAGGTGCCTGGAAACATAGGAGAAATGACAGATTATCACAATATCCATGTGGTTTATACCAAAGAAGCAGAGACGGCTGACCAATATATTGAGAAATTAGTTCATCAGATGAATAAGGGATATGATGTTACGGTTGCAACTTCCGATGGTCTGGAACAGCTGATTATCTGGGGAGCCGGTGCCAGACGGTTATCTGCCAGGGGACTGAAGGAGGAGATTGAACAGGCAGAAGAAGAGATGCGGGAACGCTTTTTGAATGTCCCGGAACAGAAGAATTGCGTATTTCAAGAAGTACTTTCAAAAGAAAAAATGAAGGAAGGTTAGGATTCCCGTAAGAATTAAGTCATAGAAGATTCAGAAGAACGCAACGGGAATGACAGTTCTCTTTGCTATAATTAGACCAGATTTTCGAGGAAGAAAGTCTGGTCTTTTTATTTTATATGAATAAGAAAATTCCGAAAATGGAGGGTCAAAACTATGAATCAAATGAGGGTGGTAGTACTATTTGGCGGTTGTTCGTCTGAATATAGTGTATCGTTGCAGTCAGCATATGCAGTTATGGAAGGATTGGATGAGAAAAAGTATCAGGTAATACCAATCGGAATCACAAAAGAAGGGAAATGGCTTCAATATGATGGTAATCGGAGTCGGATTCCGGAAGACACCTGGCAGTCTGGAGAATGTCATCCGGCATGGATTGTTCCAAGTAAGGATATTCATGGAATCATTGTGTTACAAGAAGACGGAAGCTATCAAACCCAACATGTAGATGTAGTGTTCCCGGTACTTCATGGAAAAAATGGGGAGGATGGAACGGTACAGGGATTATGTGATTTAGCCGGAATTCCATATGTAGGTTGTGGAACCTTAAGCTCTGCACTTTGTATGGACAAGGATTTAGCGCATGTAGTAGCAAAGGCAGCCGGTGTAGCGGTACCGGATTTTGTGGTTTTGCAGTCCTATATGAATCAGGAAGAACAAAAGAAAAAGTGTGAATCCCTGAAGTATCCGGTATTTGTAAAGCCTGCTAGGGCAGGATCTTCCTATGGAATTACAAGAGTAGAGAAACAGGAAGCGTTGGCATCTGCTATTGAGACAGCGTTTCATCATGATACGAAAGTGGTAATTGAGGAAATGATTTCCGGATTTGAAGTAGGATGTGCCGTTCTGGGGAATCAGAAGCTGACAGTAGGAGAAGTTGATGAAATTGAATTACATACCGGTGTGTTTGATTTTCATGAAAAATACACGTTGGAGACTTCCCGGATTCATGTTCCGGCAAGAATTGATGAAAAAACAGCCAATAGAATAAAAGAAACGGCTAAAGTATTATATCGGGCTTTGGAATGTGAGGGAATGGCAAGAGTGGATATGTTCCTGACACCGGAAAATGAAATTGTATTTAATGAAATTAATACCATCCCGGGCTTTACCTCTCATAGTCGGTATCCGAATATGATGAAAGCGCATGGACTTTCATTTGCAACGGTATTAGATCATTTAATTGAGGCAGCCATAACGGAATAGAAGTATAAGAGAGGAGGAAACTACAATGGAGAAAAGCAAGCAATATGGCGGAATAGACTGGTTTCGTATTATAAGTGCCGGATTGGTAATTGGCATTCATACATCGCCATTGCTATGTTTTGGTGAATTACCGGATTTTATATTGACTCGGATTATAGCCAGAGTAGCAGTTCCTTTTTTTCTAATGGTGACAGGGTTCTTTCTGTTGCCGGATATACAGTGGAATATGGATTCCAGAAGGAAATGGCAGCAGCAGTTAGGCAGATTAGGAATATTGTATCTGATTACAGCAGTTCTTTATGTGCCAATCATGATTTATAGCGGATATTTTGGTGAAAGATTTACCATGATTGGATTTTTGAAAGATATTCTTATCAATGGTACGTTCTATCATCTTTGGTATCTGCCGGCAGCAATCACCGGCTTGGGGTTGGTAGGAATTCTGCTTCGGTATGGTAAGGACCGGCTGGTATTTATGTTAAGTATCATACTGTATCTGATTGGACTGCTAGGTGATAGTTACTATGGAATTGTTGTTCAGATTCCTTGGCTGAAACGATTGTATGATGGAATATTTGCTGTTTCAGACTATACGCGGAATGGATTATTTTTTGTTCCACTGTTCCTGGTTATTGGATGTATTCTGGGAAGGCAACTAGGAAAAGGAAAGCAATTATCAGCTAAAACGGCTGGAATTGGTTTTTGTGGCAGTTTCATAATCATGCTGGCAGAAGGACTGGTTCTTCATACCATTGGCTGGCAGAGACATGACAGTATGTATCTGTCACTTCCATTGGTTATGGTATTTCTGTTTGCATGGGTATTACATTGGAAAGGAGAAGGCGGCAAGCGGTTAAGCAGAATGGCGATGCTGGTGTATGTGATTCATCCCGCAATGATTGTGGCAGTCCGTCTGGCAGCCAAGATTACGAGACAGACGAAGTTGTTGGTAGAGCAGAGTCTGGTTCATTTTCTACTGGTATCTTTTGGTTCATTTGCTGCCACATATGTGATAACAATGTTTCATTGGAATAAGAAAAAAAGACAGGAAATCCATAAACGGGCTTGGACGGAGATTTCAATTGAAAATCTCCAGCACAATGTAAAAGAAATTCAAAGTGTACTACAGCCTCAAACCAAATTTATGGCTGTGGTAAAAGCCAATGGTTATGGCAGCGGTGATTTACGAATTGCCGGGCATTTGAATAAAATGGGAATCGACTCTTTTGCAGTAGCTACCTTAGAGGAAGGAATCCATCTTCGGAAAAATGGAATTCGTGGTATGATTTTGGTATTGGGATATACAGACCCGGAACGGATTCGGGATATCGAACGGTATCGATTGACACAGACAGTAACGGATTATGAATATGGGAAACAGCTGGATGCCTGCAAGCGACACATTCCGGTGCATATTAAATTGGATACAGGGATGCATCGTCTGGGTGAAAGCTATAAGGATTTAGGTCATTTGGTAAAAATGTATCAAATGAAATATTTACGAGTGGAAGGTATCTATACTCATTTATGTGTGGCTGACAGTATGGAACCGGAGAATGTGGAATTTACCCGACAGCAGATTCGTCATTATTATGATGCTATTGATTATTTAAAACAGAAGGGAATTGAACCGGGGAAAACCCATATTCAAAGCAGTTATGGTGTATTAAACTATCCGGAACTGACTTGTGATTATGCTAGAATTGGAATTGCCATGTATGGTGTATTAAGTAAGATGGATGATGTAAAGCTGTCTGTAGACTTAAGACCTGTATTATCTGTAAAGTCCAAGATTGCATCTATCAAGTGCATAAAAGCCGGAGAGACCGTAGGGTATGGACGTGCTTATGTAGCAGAGCAGGATAAACGGATTGCAGTGGTAACTATTGGTTATGCAGATGGAATTCCAAGAGAACTGTCCTGTGGCAAAGGAAAAGTATTGGTACATGGAATCGAAACAGAAATTGTAGGAAAGATTTGCATGGATCAGATGATGATAGATGTGACTGGTATCAGTAAAGTGAAAGTGGGAGACGTAGTTACCATAATCGGAGAAGATATGGAGGAGTGTATACCTGCAGAGACGGTGGCTATGGAATCAGAGACAATTACCAATGAACTGCTCAGCCGGCTGGGAGACCGGCTGGAGCGATTGTATTTGTAAGTGTTTAGATTAAGCCATATCCCACAGGCAATTTGTACGGAAGTTTCCCCTTGCCAGTAATGGAAGAGTTGTTTCCTTTGGAAAGAAGTGGGTGGTTTGTACAATGGCACCATCATTTACATAGATTTCAACCACTGAACAGTCCACAAGGATACGAATGTTCTGAACCATTTCACAGAGGACTTTTCGACAGGTACGACCGGCACCTATATTACCATAAACAGCAGGAGACTGTTCTGTGCTGTCAGAGAAGGTAAGGGAAAGGACGTGACCGTCATAGGCAAACGTGAACTCATCTGTTATGGAAATGGTAAAACCGGATGAGTCAGATTCAGGCAGTTCCAGATTCCAGTCAAAGCAATTGCTGTTTGTTACAAATGGAACATCATTTTTCAATACATGTTTGGTGGAACGCAGTTGTTCTAACTCCGGTATGGGCTTTTGCAGTAAATGACCATCCTGATAAGTCAGGACTCTTGGCAGGGTCAGTTTATGAATCCAATGATATTGCTCCAGAGTTGGTTCCGGATAGGTCATATCCGGACCACCCACCCATCCAATAAGAATGCGTCTTCCTTTATCATCCACAAAGGTTTGGGGAGCATAGAAATCAAATCCATAATCCCATTCTAAAAACTGTGTTTCATCAATAAAATCACCTGAAATACCCTTTGTCAGCCATTCTTCTGAAATCGGTACATATCCGGAGAGGTGATAATTCTGGTGGTGATATTCCGCAACAGGAACACCTTGAGGGCAAAAGGATAAGAACCATTGTCCATTCATCTGAAATACATCCGGACATTCCCACATAAAGCCAAAGGGATGCCTGGAAGTAAGGTCATGGGTGTAGTTCCAATGAACGCCATCAGCAGATTGGAATAGAAGAATAGAGCCATAATCTTCTATGGTTCGTCCGCCCATTACCATCTGATAAAGTGCATCATTCTTCCATACCTTAGGATCACGGATGTGGCAGGTATAATGCTGCGGATATTGGGAATTGTCCAATACACAGTTCTTTTCGGAAAAGTGTATTCCGTCCTTTGATGTGACCCGGATGGTGTTAGATTCCCGTCCGGAATGGGTGTAATCATGGTCCCCCTCCTGCTCAACATTTCCTGTATAATAGATAATCATTTCTTCATTTTCAATCAGGGCATTTCCGGAAAAAGCTCCATTCTTGTCATATATGCTGTCCGGATAGAAGGTAGTTCCTATAAATTCCCAGTGCAATAAATCCTTTGAAATATAGTGACCCCAAGACTTGTTATCATCCTTTGGGTAATCCGGAGCGTATTGGAAAAAGATGTGATAGGTACCCTGAAATTGGCAGACCCCGTTTGGGTCATTCATCCAGCCTGTTGGTGGTGTAATATGGTAATGACAACGCCAAATATCCTGTTGCTTCATATGGTTATCCTTTCCTGCAAGTTGCATATCTGAGATATAGTATGAACTAATTCTAACTTGAATCAGAATCTGCGTCAATTGGTTCTCATCATGAAGCCATTCACAAATAGTTTTTTTTGTAGTACAATAAATATGTTTAAATGAACGGAATATCAGATGAAGGAATAAAGGAGAAGATGAATGATGGAAACAAGAATTGAAACCAAATGTATTCAGGAAGGGTATAAGCCTGCCCAGGGGGAACCAAGACAAGTTCCAATTGTACAAAGTACCACGTTCAAGTATGATACCAGTGATGCAATGGGAAAGTTGTTTGATTTAGAAGCGGATGGATATTTTTATACCCGGTTGCAAAATCCTACCAATGATGCAGTTGCAGCAAAGATTTGTGCTTTGGAGGGTGGCGTGGCAGCCATGCTGACCTCTTCCGGACAGGCGGCTAATTTTTATGCAATGTTTAATATTTGCGAAGCCGGGGACCATTTTATTGCGTCCAGCTCTATATACGGCGGTACATATAATCTGTTTGGTACAACCATGAAGAAAATGGGCATCGAATGTACCTTTATTGACCAGAATCTTCCGGAAGAAGAATTGGAGAAGTATTTTAAGCCAAATACAAAGGCAGTGTTCGGTGAGACGATTACCAATCCAACCGTTTCTGTTTTAGATATCGAGAAATTTGCCAGACTGGCACATAGGCATGGAGTACCTTTGATTGTAGATAATACTTTTGCAACACCGGTAAATTGTCGGCCTTTTGAATGGGGAGCAGATATTGTAACCCACTCTACTACCAAATATATGGATGGTCATGCGGTTGGAATAGGTGGCTGTATCGTAGACAGTGGTAATTTTGACTGGTTGGCACAGAAGGATAAATTCCCGGGACTGACTACTCCGGATGAATCATATCATGGTATTGTTTATGCAGAACGATTTGGGAAGGCGGCTTATATTACGAAAGCAACTTCTCAGCTTATGCGGGATTTTGGTTCTATTCAGTCTCCTCAAAATGCATTTTATCTGAATATGGGATTAGAGACTTTACCATTGCGGATGAGACAGCATTGCAGCAATGCATTAGCAGTGGCAAACTATTTAAAGAATAATGATAAAGTTGCATGGGTGAATTATCCGGATTTAGAAGATGATGAATATCATGCACTGGCAGAAAAGTATCTGCCAAATGGCTCCTGCGGTGTGTTGGCGTTTGGATTGAAAGGTGGACGTGAAACATCCATTTCATTTATGGATAAGTTAAAGCTGGCATCTATTGTAACGCACGTTGCGGATAGTAAGACCTGTCTGTTGCATCCGGCAAGCCATACCCATCGGCAGATGACCGATGAGCAACTGCGGGAAGCAGGTGTTGCACCTGATTTGATTCGTCTTTCTGTTGGTATTGAAAATGCAGAAGATATCATTGCCGATTTGGAACAGGCATTGAATCAGATTTAATTTCAAAATTCCAAGATTTTGTCCTCTCTCATTTACATATGTTATTCACA
>CAMEWU010000050.1 GCA_945946715.1 uncultured Clostridium sp.
ACGGGAAGAGGTCCGGGGATTAAAAGGTATCAGTTTTCGAACTTTATTAGAGATTCAGGCATCCAAAATTAATATCATTGTTACATTTATGGCAATTTTGGAACTGATGAAGATAGGTGCAATCACGGTTCGGCAAGAACAATTATTTGATGATATTGTAATTGATTCGCTGGAATAGGAGAAAGTATATGGAACAGGATATTATGAAAATCGAAGCAGCAATTGAAGCAATACTATTTGCTATGGGTGAAACAGTGACTGCAGAGCAAATTGCAGCCGCATTAGAACATGATGTAGATACTGTAAGGAAAATTATTCATCATTTAATGGATAAATATGACGCAGAGGACCGGGGAATCCGGATTATTGAACTGGAAGATGCTTATCAACTGTGTACGAAAAATGAATACTACGAGGTATTATCAAAGATTGTAAATCTTCCGAAGAAGCATGTTTTAACTGATGTACAATTAGAAACGCTGTCAATTATTGCATATAAGCAGCCAATTACAAGAGCAGAAATAGAGGCAATTCGTGGAGTTTCCTGCGTACATGCCATTAATAAATTGGTAGAGTATCATTTAATCGAAGAAGTGGGACGGTTGGAGGCACTGGGTAGACCAATTCTTTTTGGAACCACAGAAGATTTTTTGAGAAGCTTTGGCGTAAAATCCACAGATGAACTTCCTTTAATTACACCGGATAAGATAGCAGACTTTGAACAACAGGCAATTGAAGAAGCCAATGTGACCTTAAATGCATAAAAGAAATAGTAATAAACACCTGATATTTGCGATAAAATATGATAAGCAGATATGCAGGTGTTTTTTATGAAGCTATGGTTTTATAATACTAGAAAAATCAGAAGTTTTCTTGTGGTTTTACTTTTGATAAGTATTTCCGGAATATTATACGGATATGTTAATCCACAAACAAGGGAATTTAAGTGTGCAGCGGAAGCTCCATCCCAGTTATATGCAGGAGCAGCGGTTTTAATGGATGCCGAAAACGGAAGAGTACTTTATGAAAAGAATGGAAATGAACCAAAGGCTATGGCCAGTACTACAAAAATCATGACTTGTTTACTTGCACTGGAACTTGGTAATCAGGAGGATGTGGTGACTTTTTCAGCCAATGCCGCATCTCAGCCGGATGTGCAGATGAATGGTTGTGAGGGAGAACAATATTACCTGAAAGACTTGCTTTATTCCCTGATGCTGGAATCCCATAATGATACGGCAGTAGCAATTGCAGAACATATTGGTGGCTCAGTCGAAGGTTTTGCTGAATTAATGAATGAAAAAGCACAGGAATTGGGCGCCTATAATACTCATTTTGTAACACCGAATGGATTAGATGCAGAGAATCATTACACCACAGCTTGTGACTTGGCACATATTGCCAGTTATGCTATTCAAAACCCGGAATTTTTAGCAATTGTTCAAACCCCGGCACATACATTTCAGGAAATAAATGGAGCCAGAAGCATTGCAGTCACCAATCGGGATGCATTTTTAACATCTTATGATGGTGCTATAGGAATAAAGACTGGATTTACAGGGAAAGCCGGTTACTGCTTTGTAGGAGCAGCTCAAAGGGAGGATAAAACGTTGGTTTCTGTTGTCTTAGGCTCCGGCTGGCCACCTCATAAATCCTATAAGTGGTCGGATACAAAAGCATTGATGGATTATGGAATGGAGCAATACACAAGAAGAACAGTTATGAACAGTGACTATGAACTGCCACAAATATTAGTACAAGGAGGTATTGAAGCAGAAGTAACAAGCTTATATCTGGAAGATACGGTATCCTTACTGATGAGAGAAGATGAAACAGTTGAATATGTAGAGAATCTGCCAACGATACTGGAAGCACCGGTACAAAAGGGAGAGATAGCAGGAACTATTGATATATATATTGATGGATGCATGTATGACAGTGTGATTGTATATATTGGAACGGACATTCAAAGAGTCAATTACCGATATTTTCTTCAACAGATTTTTCGAGAATATTTCCTCATCTCTTCGGATTGAAAAAAAATGACAACTTTTGATTGAAAAGAAGTTTTATTTGACAAAAAAATACAAGAAAATTATAATACAGAGAAGAGCAAAGATGTTCTGTCAGACATCTTTGCTCTTTTTGTTTTAAATAAATTACTATTTGCATGATTAAAAGGAGATGATAGGATGCAGGAATTAAATAAACATGTAAGTGATGTAAATTCCTTATTAGCAAGATACGGTGTAAGGTTTGGTATCTATAAGAATAATACGTTTAAGGAGCAATTATTTCCTTTTGATACAATTGCAAGAGTGATTGATAATGAAGAATTTACATATTTGGAAAAGGGCCTGAGTCAGCGTGTAACAGCTTTGAATCTGTTTCTGGCAGATATTTATGGCGAAAAGAAAATATTAAAGGACAAAGTAATTCCGGAGGATTTTGTATATTCCTCTTCCGGTTACACACCGGAATGTGAAGGAATTCTTCCGTCAAAGTCAATTTATAGCCATATTTCCGGTATTGATTTGGTACAGGGGAAAGATAAGAAATGGTATGTTCTGGAGGATAATCTTCGGATACCGTCGGGTGCATCTTATCCTATGATTGCCAGAGCATTGTGCAGGAAAGCCAGTCCTGCTACCTTTAAGTCAAATCATATCTGTGATAACCGGAATTATGCTCAGATGTTAAAAATGACAATGGATTATGTGAATACAGGTGGTATAAATGTCATTTTAACACCCGGAAGATATAATGCAGCATATTTTGAACATTCTTATCTGGCAGAGCAGACGAATTCCATTCTGGCAACAGGGAATGATTTAGTAGTAGAAGGCGATTATTTATATTATGTAGAGTATGGAGGAACCAAAGAAAAAGTAGGAGCTGTATACCGCAGAATCTCAGATGAATATCTGGATCCCATGACCTTCTGTCAGGAATCATTAATAGGAGTACCTCATATCTTTGATGTATATCGGAAAGGAAACGTGGCATTAATCAATGCTCCGGGCAATGGTGTGGCGGATGATAAAGGAATTTACTACTTTGTACCAAAAATCATCCAGTATTATCTGGGAGAAGAGTCTATTCTGAATAATGCACCTACCTATTTGCCATTTTATGACGAGGATATGAAATATGTAATGGAACATTTACAGAAACTGGTCATTAAGGATGTGGCAGAAGCGGGCGGTTATGGTGTAGTATTTGGTGATTCGCTGAGTGCAGAAGAATTAGAAAAATTCAGACAGGCAATTATTACAGAACCAAGACGGTTCATTGCACAGGAGGTTGTAGATTTTCTGGATTTGGATGTGTTGGATGAGAATGGAGAAATCGTTCAGAGAAAAGCAGATTTGCGGGCATTTGTACTCACAAGTGACAAGGCAAATGTATGGAAAAGTGGATTGACCCGGTTTTCAAGAAATCCGGATTCGGCAATTGTGAATTCATCACAGGGAGGAGGCTTTAAGGATACATGGGTATTATCTCTTTAGAAAAAGCAGACAATTTATATTGGTTAGGAAGATACAGTGAACGGGTTTATACTACATTGCACCGTTTTTTTGCCAGCTACGATATCATGCTGGATCAGAATGAAGAGTATTATGTCCGGTATTGTGAGGCGTTGAATATCCCGAATGTTTATTCGGATTCAAGGGATTTTGTGAAAAACTATGCGTTTGACACTGAGAATCCGGATTCAATTCTCAGTAATCTATATCGGGCGTATGATAATGCGTTAGTTGTCCGGGATTATATCAGTAGTGAATCTCTTGCTTATATTCAGATGGCAATTTATGAAATGAAAAAAGCAAGAGCAAATGCTGATGCACCATTAATTGCCATGCAGCATGCCATTGATAATATTCTGGCATTCTGGGGCTGTATTGATGATGTGGTGTATGATGTGACCATTCGAAATATCATCAAATATGGAAGACGTCAGGAACGGTTAGATCTTTTACTTCGAATGCGGGGAACAAAAGAGGACTTGCGGAGAGTATTTTCAGAATTGGAATTTTACTTGCAGCGGGCAGATTTGAAGTACAATCGGCTTGCATTTCTGGAACTGGCATTACTTTTGGAGCGGGATGCTATTGATTATAAAGGGGCAGTTGAAGCTTTGGAGAAGATTGTGGTATTGTAAAAATGCCTGAGCAATAAAGCTTATGAAATAACGGAGGTACGAAACGTGAAGAAGTTAAGTTTTCGTTATGAAACCAAGTATCAATTCAGCCTTCCTGTTTCCAGACATTTTTATACATTAAAGATTATTCCGGAAACTACGGTACGTCAGAATATACAAATTACCCGATTATCAATCGAGGAAAGTGACAGTCAGAGTAGAAGTCGGGATGTTTATGGTAATGAAATGATTACGGGCAGCATTTTACAGCCACATGAAAGCTTTTCCTTTTTTGTGGAAGGAGTTGCAGAAATCAATCAGACTGTATTTGAGGAAGATATGTGTCATTTTACTGCTTATTCTTATCCTACAGACCTGACAAGACCAACCAGAGAAATTAAAGAGTGGTTTCAGGAAATTCAAACTCGAACAGACTTTGATAAATGGGAGGATGAAGAAAAGGCAGATTATCTGTACCATCGGGTATATGAACATATGGAATATGTAAGTGGCGTGACAGATGTTGATACTACCGCAGGTCAGGTATTCCTTATGAAAAAAGGTGTATGTCAGGATTATACCCATTTATTATTGTGTTTATGTCGACTGGCAGGATTACCGGCACGTTATATCGTAGGCATGATGATTGGGGAAGGATATAGTCATGCGTGGGTAGAAGTAAAACTAAATGACATCTGGGTAGGGATTGATCCCACGAACGATAAATATGTGGATGATAATTATATAAAAATTTCGCAAGGAAGGGATTATAAAGATTGTATTGTATGTAAGGGGCATTTTATGGGACAAGGTACCCAGTCTCAGGAGATAGTTGTGAAAGTGGAGGAAGTAATATGATTGAACAAATTGCATCTGCAGGCTTACCTGTAGATGAAGAGTTATGCATAAAAAAGAACCGGATGCAACCATTGCATTTAAATGGAAATGAGAAACGGTTCAGTCTGGTGACAGGCATTCATGGAGATGAACTGGAAGGGCAATATGTATGTTATGAATTGCTCCGCAGAATCAAAGAAGACAAAGAACATTTAAAAGGAATCGTGGATGTATATCCGGCAATGAATCCTCTAGGAATTGATTCTATTACCAGAGGGATTCCATTATTTGATTTGGATATGAACCGGATTTTCCCCGGCAATCGGGATGGGTCTATGGCTGAATTTATAGCTGCAGAAATCATAGAAGATTTAAAAGGGTCGGATTTGTGTATGGATATACATGCCAGTAATATATTTCTAAAAGAAATCTCCCAAATACGAATTAATGAAGTATCCAGAGAAAAGCTGCTGCCGATGGCAAAACGGGCAAATGTAGACTATATCTGGATTCATAGTGCGTCAACTGTATTGGAATCAACTTTGGCATATTCGCTAAATTCCATTGGTACACCTACTCTGGTCTGGGAAATGGGAGTTGGTATGCGGATTACAAAGGAATATGGAAATCAGATGGTAGATGGTATTTTTGTTCTGTTGAAAGACTTGGGAATCTGGGATGGAGATGTAATTGAACCGAAAGAACCAATTATCTCTACAGATGGAAATGTTCATTTCCTAAATGCTGCTGTATCCGGAATCTTTCTGCCTTGTGTAGAGCATTGGAATGATGTCAAACAGGGAGAACATATTGGAGATATTGTGGACCCATTAACAGGTAGTATATTGCAGAAAATCTATTCCCCTTGTAAAGGACTGGTATTTACATTACGGGAATATCCGGTAGTGTATGAAGGGTCTTTGGTAGGACGGATTCTGGAAAGGTAGGATACATATGAAGCGAAAAATGATTTTTAATATGAAATCCCTTTATCGGGATGATTTGCGGATATTTGGCTATGAATTTGGAAAAGGCAGTAAAACTGCCTGTATCGTAGGTGCTACCAGAGGAAATGAAATTCAACAGGTATTTATCTGCTCCCAGTTGGTAAAACGTTTGAAGGAGTTAGAAGCAGAAGGAGCTATTAATAATGGAAATAGTATTATGGTTATACCTTCCATTAACCCTTTTTCCATGAATATAGGAAAACGATTCTGGCCAACGGATAATACAGATATTAATCGTATGTTCCCGGGTTATAACCTTGGGGAGACAACACAACGGATTGCTGCCGGCGTGTTTGAAGAAATTCAGAATTATGATTATGGCATACAATTTGCAAGTAATTATATCTCAGGAGACTTTATACCTCATGTGCGTATGATGAAAACCGGATTTGAAAATGAAGAACTGGCAAAAAAGTTTGGTCTTCCATATGTAATACTAAGGAATCCAAGACCATATGATACAACTACATTAAACTACAATTGGCAAATCTGGGAAACCAATGCATTTTCTGTTTATACCTGTGATACGGAAAAAATAGATATGGTATCAGCTATGCAGGCGGTTGAAGCAGTGCTTTCATTTTTGGCAAAAGTAGGAATTATCTATTATAATTCCCCGGATGCTTTGGAATCTAAGGTGGTGGAAGAATCAGATTTGGTAACGGTTAAGACAGAAGAAGCAGGGATTTTTGTTCCGAGAGTTGGTATTAATGATAGCGTAGAACCTGGGAGCTTAATGGCAGAAATTATAAATCCATATGAAGGAGATGTGATAGAAGAACTACATGCAACTGCAACGGGAAAAGTATTCTTTATTCATGATAATCCTATGATTCTGTCTCATGCAGTGGCATTTCGAATCATAACGCAATGAATGAAAAGAAACTGTAAGATATTCATAAGAGTTAAAGATTGATAAAAAAATGGGAATATGTTATAATCCACTCGTATATATTATACTTAAGATTCATTAACTGATACAAAACAAGAATATTTTGTATCATGGATATGGATAAGGGAGGAAATTATAATGGAAGAAATTAGATGTAGTGTATGTGGATCTGTGGTAAATGCCGGAGATTCCTTTTGTCAAAATTGTGGCAGTCCGGTGGAAACACCAGTTGCACCAGAAGCAGTAGCAGCACCGGAAGCACCAGTAGCACCAGAGGCAGTAGCAGCACCGGAAGCACCTGTAGCACCGGAAGTACCTGCAGCACCGGAAGTATCAGTAGCACCAGCTCAACAGGAAACTACTGTATTGTCTGGAAATCCATTTAGTGCTGATATACCGGCACCGGAAATGAATGGAACATATCAGCAGGCACCGATTCCTGATATGAATACAAATTATCAAGGCACATATAATGCTACTTATACACAGACTACGGCTGTTCCGGAGAAAAAGCCTGGAAAGGCTCTGGGAATTGTAGCATTAATTCTTGGTATTCTTGCTCTTATTACTTCATGCTGCTTTGGTGGTCTTTTGTTCGGTCTGATTGGCTTAATTCTGTCAATTGTTTATCTGGTAAAGAAAGGAAGCAAAGGATTAGGTATTTCCGGATTGATAACCAGTGCACTTGGCTTTATTATCAGTATTGTAATGTTGATTGCTGTACTTGTTGCACCGGCTGCATTTGTTAGTAGAGTAGAAAGCATTACTGGTGACGATATTTTCTCTGAATTGGGTTTGGATGATTATGATGACGATTATGATTATGATTATGATGATGACTATGACTATGATGATGACTACTATAATTATTCTTCATTAACCGGAACCAATCAGATTATGGTAGATGGTATTATTTATACAATGCCGGAATCCTTAAGTGAAGCGAATTTGCAGGTTAGTTCCCTGTATAGTGATGTTGTATCAGACATTGAAACCAATGGTATGTATCCTGGAGATTATAAGTTTGTTATTTTGGAAACAACTGATGGTTACAGCAGTTTCTGGGGATATATTGAGAATACCGGTTCGGATACTGTATATTCAGTTGATCAGCTTCAGCTGACAGGTATTAATGTTGATAACTATTCTAGTGATTGTTCTGCAAGCTCTGCAGAAGTATATGGCGGCGTATATTTATATATGAGCCGGGAAGATGTAGAGGCAGCTATTGGTACTTGTGACTACGAAGATGACGGA
Organism: uncultured Clostridium sp.; assembly: GCA_945946715.1. Classification (GTDB taxonomy): domain Bacteria; phylum Bacillota; class Clostridia; order Lachnospirales; family Lachnospiraceae; genus CAG-632. The sequence goes on from CAMEWU010000050.1 coordinate 8,135, forward strand.
TTAGAATGTTATGAAAGTGAGAGCGGAAATGAGGTTCTTCGTATTGAGTATGATGACTATGGCTATGTATGTGCAATTGATGTAACAATATATTAATACTGTAGTAAATAAGTTTTTCTTGCATATATTGAAAAAGTATGATACTATAATTGAAGCTAGATACTTGTGTAACTGTAAGAGTGGACGGAAGTCCACTCTTATCTTGTGTTAGGATTAAACAGGAAAGGAGTTCTGTGATTTGAAACGTGCAGAAATAGAACAGCGTTGTGAAGTTCTCGTACAGCCAATTTTAGATGAACACCATTTTGAACTTTGGGATGTTGAATATGTGAAGGAAGGGTCTAATTACTATCTTCGGGTGTTTGCGGATAAAGAAGGCGGTATCACAATTGATGATTGTGTTACCATTAGCCGGGCGTTAGAGGTGAAGCTGGATGAGGATGATTTTATCCAGGACGCTTACATTTTAGAGGTAAGTTCTCCCGGTTTAGGAAGACCATTAAAAAGAGAAAGAGACTTTATAAAAAGTATTGGTGCAGCTGTAGATGTAAAGCTGTATCAAGGGTTAAATGGTCAGAAGGAATTTACCGGGATATTAAAAGAATATAAAAACGATGAAATCGTAATTGAACTGGAAGATAAGATGCTGGAACTAAAACGAAACGAAATAGCATCAATACGATTAGCATTTGATTTTTAATAGTAAGGAGGATAAAAAAATGTCAGAAATCATGGAGGCACTGGTTCAAATTGAAAAGGAGAAGGGGATTGATAAGGAAATCTTAATGGAAACCATTGAGAAAGCAATTATTGATGCCTATAAAAAGGACAAAGACAGTGATGTAAATATGCAGGTAGAAATGAATCGTGAAACCGGAGTATTTACTGCATTTATTGAGCGGGAAGTTGTAGAAGAAGTAGAGAATCCTTCTACACAAATTAGTTTGGAAGAAGCTAAAATGCATGATATTAAGTATGAAGTAGGCGATATTGTACGAATCGAAGTACAACCTAAGAATTTTGGACGTATTTCCGCACAGAATGCAAGAAATGTCATTGTTCAGAAGATAAAAGAAGAAGAACGTAAATCCATTTTTAATCATTTTCAATGTAAAGAAAAGGATGTTGTAACCGGAGTCGTACAGCGTTATGTAGGGAAAAATGTATGCATTAGTCTGGATGACAAGACAGATGCCATTTTAACTGAGAATGAACAGATTCCAGGAGAGGTATTTCATCCAACGGATCGGGTAAAATTGTATATAATAGAAGTAAAGGCAAGTAATAAAGGACCAAAGATTCTGGTTTCCAGAACCCATCCGGAACTGGTAAAACGTTTATTTGAAAAAGAAGTAACAGAAGTAGCAGATGGTACAGTTGAAATTAAGAATATTTCCAGAGAAGCAGGTTCCCGTTCTAAGATAGCAGTATGGTCCAACGATCCAAATGTAGATCCGGTTGGTGCTTGTGTAGGCTTGAATGGAGCAAGAGTCAATGCAATTGTTAGTGATTTGAGAGGTGAAAAAATCGATATCATTAACTGGAATGAAAATCCGGCTATTTTTATAAAGAATGCGTTAAGTCCATCCAGTGTAGTTGCTGTAACTGTTGACTTGGATGAAAAGAGTGCCAAGGTAGTCGTACCAGACAACCAATTATCTTTGGCAATTGGTAAAGAGGGTCAGAATGCAAGATTGGCAGCTCGCTTGACAGGTTATAAAATCGATATAAAGAGTGAATCTCAGGTAGAAGAACTGGAAGAAGTAGAAGAATAAAATCAGACATTAGTTAGGATGTGAGAGCGTGGCAAAGAAACCAACGTTAAGACAATGCATTGGCTGCGGACAGCCAATGGAAAAAAAGAACATGATTCGTATTATACGAAATCCGGAAGGTGGTATTGAATTAGATGCCAGTGGAAAGAAAAATGGTCGAGGGGCATATGTGTGCCGCTCCCAGGAATGTCTGACAAAAGCAATGAAATCCAAAGGGTTGGAACGGTCATTCCGTTTGCAGATTCCGGAGGAGATTTATCAACAGTTGAGTAAGGAGTTGAGTGAGCTTGAAACCAAATAAAGTTTTTTCTATGCTTGGATTAGCAATGAAAGCAGGTAAAGTTGTAAGCGGCGAATTTTCAACTGAAAAAGCAATTAAATCGGGAAAGGCGTATATGGTTATTGTTGCAGAAGATGCATCCGATAATACCAAGAAAGCGTTTTCTGATTCATGTAGTTACTACCAGGTACCTTTTGCAATCTATGGAACGAAGGACGAATTAGGACATTGCATGGGGAAGCAGATGCGTGCTTCACTGGCAGTGATTGAAGAGGGCTTTGGACGTGAAATTGCAAAAAAGATTGAGATGCAGAACAATATGGAGGTGTAACGGATGGCAAAAATCATTATTAATAAATTAAGTAAAGAATTAGGTGTAAAGAATATTGAAATTATTTCTCTGTTAGAGAAGAATGGCATAACGGGAAAGAAGCATACATCAGGCTTGGAACCGGAAGAAGAAGCAATAGTTCGTAAAGCGTTTGCAGCGAAGGAAGAACCAAAAGCAGAGGAAAAAAAGGTTGCTGATAAAGCAGAAAAGAAGACAGAAAACAAGAAATCAGCAAATCAGGAAAAGAAGCCAGAAAAGCAAGAAAAAAAGGTAGAAAAGCAAGAAAAAAAGGTAGAAAAGCAAGAGAAAAGACCAGAAAAGCCGGAACAGAAGGATAAAAATCAGAACAATAATAGTGGAAAGAAAAAGAAAAGTGATACCAACCGAAGTGATAGTAAGAAGGAACATACTATTGTAACTTTCCAGGCAGAGCAGAAGGATAGCAAGAAGAATAAGAAGAATAATAAGGCTAATAATAACAATAGTAAGAATGAAAAGCCTGAAAAGCCGGAAAAGAAAAGCGGACAATTCATTAAGCCGGAACCGAAGGTAGAAGAGAAGGAACCGGAAGAGACAATTAAGACCATTGCTTTTCCTCCTGTTATGACCATTAAGGAATTTGCAGATAAGTTGAATGTGCCGGTAAATCAATTGATTAAGAAGATGTTTTTAGCAGGCAAGATGGTAAATGTAAATTCTGACATTGAATTTGATGAAGCGGCAGAAATTGCACTGGAATACAATATCATTGCTGAAGAAGAAGAACAGGTTGATGTGATTGAGGAAATGCTAAAGGAAGAAGAGGAAGATGAGTCCTTAATGACTTCCAGACCACCGGTTGTCTGCGTTATGGGTCACGTTGATCATGGTAAAACTTCTTTGTTGGATGCAATTCGTACCACGCATGTTACCAATAGTGAGGCGGGTGGTATTACCCAGCATATTGGTGCATCTGTGGTTGAGATTAATGGCCAGACCATTACCTTTTTGGATACACCGGGACATGAGGCATTTACTGCTATGCGTATGCGTGGTGCACAGTCTACAGATATTGCAATCTTAGTTGTTGCAGCAGATGATGGTGTCATGCCACAGACTGTAGAAGCTATCAACCATGCAAAGGCCGCCGGCGTTGAAATCATTGTAGCCGTAAATAAAATTGATAAAGAAAGTGCTAACATTGAACGTGTAAAGCAGGAATTAATGGAATATGATTTGGTTGCAGAAGAATGGGGCGGTTCTACGATTTTCTGTCCGGTTTCTGCACATACCAAGGAAGGTTTGGATAATCTGCTGGAAATGATTCTGTTAACCGCAGAGGTAATGGAATTAAAGGCAAATAAGAATCGTAAGGCAAGAGGAATTGTCATTGAAGCAGAATTGGATAAAGGACGTGGACCGGTTGCGACTGTATTAGTGCAAAAGGGTACATTAAAAGTTGGTGATACCATTGCCGTTGGTAGTGTACATGGTAAAGTACGTGCTATGGTGGATGATAAGCAACGGCGGGTAAAAGAAGCAACTCCATCTACTCCGGTGGAAATATTGGGATTGAATGGTGTTCCAAATGCAGGAGATGTTTTTGTAGCAACTGATAGTGAAAAGGAAGCCAGAGCAATGGCAGAAGCATTTATTAGCTACGAAAAAGAAAAGCTGATTGCAGAAACTAAGTCAAAGATGTCCTTAGATGATTTGTTCTCCCAGATTCAGGCCGGTAATGTAAAGGAATTAAATCTGGTAGTTAAGGCAGACGTACAGGGTTCCGTAGAAGCTGTAAAGCAAAGCTTATTGAAGTTGTCCAACGAGGAAGTAGTAATTAAAGTGATTCATGCCGGCGTTGGTGCCATTAATGAATCAGATGTTATTCTGGCATCTGCTTCTAACGCAATTATTATTGGTTTCAATGTTCGTCCGGACGCGACTGCAAAAGATACTGCTGAACGTGAACAGGTTGATTTACGTTTATATCGTGTTATCTACGATGCAATTGAGGATATTGAAGCTGCAATGAAGGGTATGTTAGATCCTATTTATGAAGAAAAAGTTATAGGTCACGCAGAAATACGTCAGACTTACAAAGCTTCTGGTGTAGGTACTATTGCCGGTTCTTACGTTCTGGATGGTGTTATTCAGAAGAATGCAACCTGTCGGGT